>NZ_CAISIQ010000334.1 GCF_903885465.1 uncultured Nevskia sp. | reverse complement strand
GCCTCGCGCGCGAACGCCGGCACGATGACCGGCGCCATCATCAATGCCGATGGCGGCATGGGCGTACGTGGCCTGACCCAGATCAACGGCGGCGAAGATCTGTAGAGGCGCAGCGCTCGATCAGCGGCCGCTGAACACCGGCTTCTGCTTGGCCAGCACCGACTGGATGGCGTTCCAGGAATCCTCGGTCTTCGCGCAGGCGGCGATTGCGCGAGCTTCCATTTCCAGCTGGGTGTCGAGCGAGGTGTCGAAGGTCGCCAGCAGCAGCTTGCGCAGCTCGCCGTAAGTCCGTGTCGGGCCTGCCGCCAGCTGCGCGGCCAGCGCTTCCGCTTCGGTCATCAGCGCTTCGTCATCGACCACCCGATTGACCAAACCGTAGCTCACCGCTTGTTCGGCGCTCCAGGTCTGATTGAGCATCACGAACTCGGCAGCGCGTCGGCTGCCGACCCGGCGCGGCAGAAAGGCGCTGCCGCCGCCATCGGCGACGAAGCCGATGCCGCTGTACGCAGCGTAGAAACGCGCGCTGCGCGTGGCGATCGCGAAGTCCGCCATCGCCGTCAGCGCGGTGGCGCCGCCGGTGACCAGGCCGTGTGCCGCGAGCACCACCGGCGCATTGCAGCGCGACAGCCGGGTGATCGCCATGTGCAGATCGGCGGTCGCGGTCTTCAGCTTGCGCGGCAGTTGTTCACGATCGGCAGCGAGCCATTTCAGATCGGCGCCGACGCTGAAGTACTTGCCCTCGGCGCTGATCAGTACCGCGCGCACCTCCGGGTTTTCGTCGCATTCGATCGAATGCGCGCGCAGCTCGGCGCAGAACGCGAGATCAAAGGGATTGCCGCGCTGGGGCTGACTCAGGGTCAGCCGCGCGATGCCATCCCGCAGCTCGTAGCGGATCGCCGGATCGCTCATCTCGGCATCAGGCCGGAATGCGCGCGTTCAGCCAGGCGGTCATGTCCTTGAACACGCGGGCACGGTCGGCCGGCAGTTCGTTGAAGATCTCGTGATAGAGGTTGTCGTAGATGTGCAGCGTCTTGTCGGTGGAGCTGATCCGGTCGTAGATCATCTGGCTGCCGGCGACGCCGGCGAGCTTGTCGTCGCGGCCATGCATCAGCAGGGTCGGCAGCTTCAGCGCCGGCAAGGCCGCAGGCAGCCATTCGACGAAGCGGACGATCTCGGCCAGGGTGCGCACCGGCACCTTGCCGTGAGCATTGAGCGGATCGCTGGCGTAGTCGGCGACCTTGTCCGGATCGCGGCTGACCAGGCTCGGGTCGACGGCGAACATGCCGAGCTTCGGCACGATCGACGCCAGCAGCTTCGACAGCGGACCGAGGAACGGCGGCGCGCCATCGAGCGCGACGGCCGGTCCGGACAGCAGCAGGCCGTTGAGCTTGGCGCCATGCTTCAGCGCGTAGCTGAGCGACAAGGCGCCACCCATGCTGTGGCCGAGCAGGAACAGAGGCTTGGTCGGCTGTGCGCGGCGGGCAAGATCGACCAGCTGGTCCATGTCGGCAACCGCGTTGGCGAACTTGTCGACGAAGGCGCGCACGCCGTCGGACTTGCCGTGGCCGCGATGGTCGATCGCGTAGACGGCGCAGCCGATGTCGGCCAGCACTTTCGCGACTTCGGCATAACGGCCGCCGTGTTCGCCCAGACCGTGGGCGATCACCACCGTCGCCTTCGGCTTCGCCGGCAACCAGCTCTGGTGATAGATGCGCTGTTTCTTGACGCCGATGAAGCTGCCTTCTGCGTGTTTCATGGGGTGGACTCTCAGCTCTTGTCGGTAGCGGTTTCTTTGCTGCTTTTGGCGGCTTTCGCCGTAGGTGCGGGGCGACCCAGCGCCAGCACTTCTTCCAGGCCTTCGCGGAAGCATTCCATCAGCAGTTCCGGTTCGGTGACGGCGGCGCGATCGCTGTTGATGCCGATGCAGCAACGGCCGTTGTGGGAAATCATCGCGATCATCATGCCGCAGCCCGGCACCGGCGCGAACGGCCACAGATGGGTGACCTGGGCACCACCGAAATACACCGGATAGGTGATGCCGGGAATATTGCTGATCTGCGCGTCCTGCGCCGTTGTGAAGTCCGCAGTCAGCTTGGTGACTACCGAGATCGGCAGCTTGGTCACCACCGGCATCAGCCGGATCATGATGTCCAGCGCCGGCTCGGCGCGGGTATCGCGGACGAAGCGCTGGATATGGCGGATGCGGGCTACCGGATCGGTTTCGGCAATCGGTGCTGCGTACTGGGAACCGGCGAACTTGTTGCCGCCCATCGCATCGCCTTCGACTCTCAGGCTGATCGGAAAACCGATCGGCATTTCCTTGATCGAAACCCCCAGGCGCTCGTGGTACAGACGAAAGCCGCCGAGCAGCGCGCTGAGGAAGGTGTCGTTGACCGAGGCATGCACGGCCTTCGACGCCGCCTTGAGATCGACCAGCGGAATCTCGATGCCATCCATGCGCCAGGACAGGCTGCGGCGCTTGAACAGGCCCGAGCCTGCCACCGGCTTGATGCCGAGCATCCGCTTCGCCGAGGACAGGTAGTCCATCGTCGTCTGCGCGTCTTCCGGATACTTGATCCAGGCCGCAGTCTGGCGACCAAGCTGGCCGGCACTTTCGACAGCACGGCGCGGTAGCGAGATCAACTGCTTGCGCAGCGCCTTGAAGCCGAGATTGGCGGCCGTCGCGGCGCGCTTGCGGCCGTAGACCGGTGCCGGTTCCGGACGCTGATCGGCGTCGCGATCGCGGCTGAACACGCGACTCATTAACTGGACGATGCCGAGGCCATCGGTGGTCGCATGGTGCATCTTCAGCACGTAGGCAGCCCGGCCGCCGGACAGGCCTTCGATCAGGGTCGCTTCCCAGGGCGCACGGGCGCGATCGAACGGCGCCATCGCGATCAGCGCGCCGGCATCGAACATCTGCCGATCGCTGCCCGGCTCCGGCAGCCGCGTACGGCGCAGGTGGTAGTCGAGATCGAAATCCGGGTCCTCGACCCAGACTGGATTGCCGACGCCCTTCGGCACCACCACCTTCTGGCGGAAGCGCGGCACGGCGTTGACCAGCCAGCGGTGATCAGCCTTGAAGCGCTCCCAGTCCGGTACGCGATCGAGCTCCATCACCGAGACGATCGTCGAGCGCAGACGCGGATCGACTTCGGCGAGCCACATCACCGCCTCGAAGGCGCTCATCTCGTTCGGGCCGCCCCAGGCGCGCAGCTCGTCGAGCACTGCGTTGTCGATATTGTCCGGCTTGCTCATGTCGCGGGTATCCCTGTGTTCGTGCTTGCTGCGTGAAGCTGCGCGGATCAGCCGGCGCTGTTTTCGGCACCGGCGGCCAGCCGGCGCAGGCCGCGGAAGGCCTGCACGGCGCCATGCTCGCCCTTGACCACGGCGGCCACTTCGGCGGCGATCGGCATCACCACGCCGTACTGCGCGGCCAGTTCCATGACCACGCTGGAGGTCTTGATGCCTTCGGCGACCATGTTCATCGAGGCAACGATTTCCGCCGTCGTGCGGCCCTTCGCGAACTGTTCGCCAACCTGGCGATTGCGCGACAGCGGGCTCATGCAGGTGGTCAGCAGATCGCCGAGGCCGGTCAGGCCGGAGAAGGTTTCCGCCTCGCCACCGAGCGCGACACCGAGCCGGGTGATCTCGGCAAGGCCGCGGGTGATGACCATCGCCCGGGTGTTCTCGCCGACCGAAAGCCCTTCGGCCATGCCGGCGGAAATGGCGATGACGTTCTTCAGTGGTCCGCCGAGTTCGCAGCCGATGACATCGTTGTTGGTGTAGACGCGAAACACGGCGCTGGAGAACAGCGGCTGCAGCGCGCGCGCCACCTGTTCATCGGCCATCGCCAGCACGGCTGCCGCGGCCATGCCCTGCAGCACTTCGCGGGCGATGTTCGGGCCGGCCAGCAAGCCGGCCGGATGACCCGGCAGTTCCTGATTGATGACCTCGGTCATCCGCATGTGGCTGCCCTGCTCCAGCCCCTTGGCAAGGCTGATCACCGGCACCCAGGGCCGCAACAGCGGCGCCACGGCGCGCAAGGTGTCGCGGAAGCTGTGCGAAGGCACGCCGACCACCAGCACGTCGCAGTCATGCACGGCTTCATGCAGCGACGAGGTCGCTAGCAGCCGCGAGCACAGCGGCAGGCCCTTCAGATAGGCGGAGTTGCGATGCTCGCGATTGATCTCGTCGGCGGTCTCGCTTTTGCGCGCCCAGATCGTGGTCTGCGTGTTGCGCGAAGCCAGCGAGGCGACCGTGGTGCCCCAGGAGCCGGCACCGAGTACCGCGATGCGTATCTGCCGACTCATGCGGGCTGTCCTTTGGAAGTCGGCCAGTGATTCATCGTATCGACGTACAGCTGCTGCACTTCGGCGATCCGTTCGTTCAGCTCTTCGGGCTTCCACTTCGAGACATCGATGCCCGGCAGCACAGTCACCTGCAAGGTGCCGGCGCGCATTGTCTGATCGTTGCGGCCCATGATCTCGCCGGCATTGCGGATCACCACCGGCACGATCGGCACGCCGGCCTGCATCGCCATGTGAAAAGCGCCCTTCTTGAACTTGCCGAGCTTCGGCGTCCACGAGCGCGTGCCTTCCGGAGCGATGCAGATGCTCAGGCCCGCCTTCAGGCGGTCGACGGCGGGCTTCAGCGCATCGATCGATTTCTGCGAATTGGCGCGATCGAGGAAAGCGATATCGGTCATCTTCATGTAGCGACCGAAGCCCGGCACGTTCGCCGCTTCGGCCTTGGCCACACCGCTGAACTTGCCGCGCACCAGCTTCATCATCAGGAACAGATCGAACTTGCTCTGATGATTGAGGATGAACACGCAGGGCCGGTACTTGTGCAGGTTCTCCTCACCGACCAGATCGACCTTGACGCCCAGCACCGCGAGCGCTGCATCACCCGCCGTGGCGGTGATGAAATCGGCGGCGCGGCGGGTATCGCCGGTGAGCTTCTCAAGCCCCAGTCCGGCGACGAAGCTGGCGCCCATCGCGGCATAGGCGCCGACGGTGCGCGCCACCGCTTTTGCGGGACCACGACTGCGGCGCGGAAAGCGCAGTACCGGCCAGCCACCTTCGATGGCGACCTCTTCAAGTTCCGGCTTCGGCTGAACCGCACTGGGCTTGCCGACCGCTTTCAGGAACGCGATGTCCTCGTTGCCGTTGGCGTAGCCGTAGCTCGCTTTCAGATTGACGCCATGGGCCTTCGCAAACGCGCGAACACCAGCGGCCTTGCCATCGCCCCAGGCCGGCGAGCCTTCAACGCCACCGGTGAGCCGGCCGTTGCGGATCATCGCCCGCGTGCAGACGATGTGTTCAATGCCGTATTCACGCGCCAGCGGCTCGATCTGGTACAGCGTCGCCGACGACGCGATGGCGACCGTATGGCCTTTCTTCTGATGCGCGTCGACCAGCTTCCAGCTTTCCGGAAACAGGGTCGCGGCAGTCTTCGCCAGCCACAGCCGCTGCCAGAGCGCGCGCATCTCGGCTTCGGTCTGGCCGGCCCAGTCGAGGATGCCCTTGCCGATGATGTCGTTGAACTCGGCATCGCTGAGATCGCCCTTGCGAGCCATCTTCACGGTCTCGATCAACTCCTTGGCGCCGATGTCACCGCGCTTGATCCGATCAGTGAAATAGGCCGCCGCCGAATAGCCGTCGATCAAGGTGCCGTCGTAATCGAAGAAGGCACCGATCTTCGGCCCCGAGGGACCCTCGGCGATGCGCTGCAGTTGCTGCTCGAGTACGGTCATGCGGAAGTGAGGTCCTGGCGTTCGGTGACGAGTTCCGGCACGGGCGCAAGGCGCGCCACATCCAGCTGTTCGATCGCCGCGAGCCGCTGCACGACCGAGGCCAGCTCGTCGGCGAAATCCTGGCGGCGCTGAGCGAGGTCCGGCGCGCCCGGCTTGAGCAGATCACGGTTCGCTGCCAGCGACAGCGCATTGGCAAACACTTCGCGCGATACGCATTCCGGGCTGCTCAGGCGCTTCTGCATGACGTACTGGCGGCCGACGCTGACGCATTCCTCGGTCAGCTTCTTCTTGTCGATCTTGGCGTCCACCGGCTGCGCGGCCAGGCGATCGGCGACGATGAAATAGGCTTCGATGAACGGCGTCAGCACCCGATGGGCGATCAGGAACGAAGCATTCAGCAGGATGCCGCGCCGGCCTTCGGCGGTGACCGCCTTCTGCCGGAACTTGGCATCGAACATCCGTGATTCGGACTTCTGTTCCTCACGATAGGTGGCCTTGTCGCTGAAGAAGAAATCGAACTTGAGCAGATCGCGCAACGCGAACGCCGATTGCCAGGCGCGCTCCAGCGGGCCGGTGAGTTCTTCCTGGCTGGTGTCGAGCAGCGCCACTTCGAGAATCGCGCGGTTGATGAACCAGTGCACCGCGCTGTTGCGATAGAACGCGGCGACCGAATGCTGGCCGGGCTCGATCGCGAACACCACTTCGGTGCCGGCGTCGTAGCGGCTGACCACGCCGCTGTCCTTGAGCGTTGCAAGTGTCTGCTCGACGCCTTCGGCGCTGCGCAGCTCATCGAGATGCGAACTCGGCAGACCGCGGGCATCGGCGTAATCGAGCAGCGGCAGCACCAGCTCGTGCACTTCGCCCGAGGTCAGCGCCCGATCACGCACGCCAAGCAGCGCCAGGGTAACCAGCGCCGGTGCGGTGACCGGCGTGACCCGGTTGATGCGCTGAAATACTTCGAAGGCGATCTTGGCGACCGTCCACTTGCCCGGACCATCGGCATCGGCGCGCGCCAGTGCTTCCTTCAGGCTCAGCGGCTCGCCGAAGCGGACATAGGCGCTGCCGATCAGCTTCTGCTGCGTGCGGGCATAGCCGGCGAGCCAGAGCAGATTTTCCTTGGCCTTGGCGGCACCAGCTTCCTCGGCAGCCATACGGCCGACTTCGTGCATCTGATCGTAAGTGGTCGACACCGGCACCAGCAGCATGTCGTCGGCACCGCCGCTTTCGATCGCCGACACCAGATAGCTCAGCAGGCCGTACTTCGGCGGCCGCAGCTTGCCGGTGCGGCTGCGCCCGCCTTCCATGTACCACTCGAGATTGCGGCGCTGCGCGGCCAGCCAGGCGAGGTATTCGCGGACCACCAGCTTGTAGATTTCGTCGTCCTGGAAGCTGCGCCGGATCAGGATGCCTCCGGAGCGGCGGATGATCGTGCCGAGCGGCCAGAAGCCGAGATTGTTGCCACCGAGGATGTGATTGCGCTTCAGGCCGTTGTCGCGCAGCAGGCGCGACAGGATGAAGGCATCGGCGTAGGAACGATGGGTCGGCAGATAGACCAGTGCACTGGTCTCGTTGAGCTGCTTGAGCTTGGCCAGCGCATC
>NZ_CAISIQ010000333.1 GCF_903885465.1 uncultured Nevskia sp. | reverse complement strand
GTCCTTCAGCAACGCTACAGCGGCGACATCAGCGTCTATCCGCGGCAATCGCCCACCCAGCTGATGCGGATGTTCTCGAACCCGTCACCAGCGGCGATCGCCAACTTCATTCGCGATGGCGAGCGCGCCACCTGGCCGAAGCTGGAACGCATCCGCCTGCAGACGCGCATCTCGCGCTCGTTCGAGGACTGCCTGTTCTGGCTCAAGGATCACGGCCTGCGCCGCGCCGTCACCGATGGCCCGCGCAGCCGCAGCCGTGGCGAACGCCTGAAGCTGGCCGCGGTCGACGGCCGCCGCACCGACAACGGTGCCTAGAACCCGAGCCTCGAACGCTGAAGCACGGGTAGCCTTGTCGGCTGGCGTCGACAGCCGCCAGCCCCGACAATCCGCGCCATGTCCGAATCTTCCCGCAACACGATGAAACCCCTCACTGTTCTCGTCACCGGCGCCAGCGCCGGTTTTGGCGCCGCGATCGCCCGCCGCTTCATTGCCGAAGGTCATCGCGTGATCGCCGCCGCGCGCCGCATCGACAAGCTGGCCGCGCTGCGCACCGAACTCGGCGCCGCGCTGCTGCCGGTGGCGCTCGATGTCACTGATCGCCAGGCGATCGAAACCATGGCCGCCAGCCTGCCGCCGGACTGGGCGGCGATCGACGTGCTGGTCAACAACGCCGGACTGGCACTGGGCCTGGAACCGGCGCATCAGGCCAGCCTCGAAGACTGGGAGCGGATGGTCGACACCAACATCAAGGGCCTGATGACCATGACCCGGACCATCCTGCCGGGCATGGTTGCCCGCGGCCGCGGCCACGTGATCAACCTCGGTTCGACCGCTGGCGAATGGCCGTATCCGGGCGGCAACACCTATGGCGCGACCAAGGCCTTCGTCCGCCAGTTCACCCTGAATCTGCGCGCCGATCTGGTCGGCACCGGCGTTCGCGCCACCGACATCGAGCCGGGCCTCTGCGGCGGCACCGAGTTCTCCGCTGTGCGCTTCCACGGGGACCAGGCCAAGGCCGATGCGATGTACGCCGGTACCGAGCCGCTGACCGCCGATGACATTGCCGACGCCGTGTACTGGGTCGCTTCACGTCCGGCGCGGGTCAACATCAACCTGCTGCAGCTGATGCCGGAATGCCAGGCGATCGGGCCGCTGGTGATCAAGCGCAAGACTGTGGGGAGCAACTGATGGGCGCGTTTAAGGATTCCGGCGTCATCGTCATCGGCGAGGACGAGTACCACTGGCAGGTGCGCCACTGGATCGGTGGGCCGGTAAAGGGCGGCGGCGGTGGCTGCGGCGGCCTGTCGGTGACCGTGTCGACCGATCCGGGCAAGCGCCGCGAGTTGCTGGTCGAATTCCCGTTCGTCGAGTTCGGCCACGGCAAGCCGAAATCCGAAGTGCAGTTCGCCAAGCGCCTGCAGGGCTGCATCGAAGCGGCGCTGGAAGAAGGCTGGCGCGCGAACTCGCGCGGCCGGCCGTGGATTCATGAGGCTGATCCGGCCTGAGATCGCTGGTCTCTCTTCTCCGCAAACGGGGAAGGAGAACGACAACAGCCCCGTACAATGCGGCATCCACCTTGAAGCTCGGCCACCCGGCCGTTTGAACGCGTCCCGATGAAATCCCAACTGCAGGACCTGCTGCGCGCCGCACTCGTCACCGTGCTCGATGGCACCACCGTCGCCGCACCGGCCGATATCCTCGTCGAGCCGGCGAAGGACAAGAAGAACGGTGACTTCGCGACCAATCTGGCGCTGACCCTGGCCAAGCCGCTCGGCAAACCGCCGCGTGCGGTGGCGGACGCGATCGTGAGCGCGTTGCCGAAGGGCGGCATCGTCGCCAAGGTCGAGATTGCCGGCCCCGGCTTCATCAATTTCTTCCTCGCGGCTGGCGCGTTGCAGCAGGTGGTGGTCGACATCCTGAACGCCGGCGCAGGCTTCGGCATCGATCGCTCGGGATCGAAAGGCAAGGCAATGGTCGAGTTCGTGTCGGCCAATCCGACCGGCCCGCTGCACGTCGGCCACGGCCGCGGCGCAGCGGTCGGCGACTGCATGGCGCGGGTGCTCGATGCTGCCGGCTGGCAGGTGTCGAAGGAGTTCTATTACAACGATGCCGGCAACCAGATCGCCAACCTTGGCGTGTCGGTGCAGGCGCGCGCCAAGGGCATCAATCCCGGTGACGCCGGCTGGCCGGAAGACGGCTACCGCGGCGACTACATCGCCGATGTCGCGGCCTCGTATCTGGCCGGCGACACCGTCACCGCCGATGACCGCGCGGTGACCGCGAAGGCCGATGCCGACGATCTCGATGCGATCCGCGCGTTCGCCGTCGCCTATCTGCGCCGCGAGCAGGATCTCGATCTGCGCGCCTTCGGTGTGAAGTTCGACGTCTATTACCTGGAGTCCTCGCTGTACACCGAGGGCAAGGTCGACAACACGGTCGCAGCCCTCCAGGCCAGCGGTCACACCTACGAGCAGGACGATGCGCTGTGGCTGCGCACCACCGACTTCGGCGATGACAAGGATCGCGTGATGCGCAAGCGCGAAGGCGGCTACACCTACTTCGTGCCGGACGTCGCCTATCACGTCAGCAAGTGGCAGCGCGGCTTCGTCCGGGTGATCAACGAGCAGGGCGCCGACCATCACGGCACCATCGCCCGGGTGCGTGCCGGGCTGCAGGCGATGAACATCGGAATTCCGAAAGGCTGGCCGGAATACGTGCTGCACCAGATGGTCACCGTGATGCGCGCCGGCGAGGAAGTGAAGCTGTCGAAGCGCGCGGGGTCCTATGTGACCTTGCGCGATCTGATCGAAGAAGCCGGCTGCGACGCTACGCGCTATTTCCTGGTGGCCCGCAAGAGCGATTCGCAGCTGATCTTCGACATCGATCTGGCCCGCGCGCAGACCAACGACAACCCGGTCTATTACATCCAGTACGCGCATGCCCGCGTCTCGGCGGTGTTCCGCCAGTTGGGCGAGCGCGGCCTGAGCTATGACCCGGCGGCCGGCTACACCGCACTCGATCAGCTGGTCGAAGCGGATGCCGTGGCGCTGGTCGCGCTGCTCGGCCGCTTCCCGGAAACAGTGCAGGCTTCGGCGCAGAACCTGGAGCCGCACGTCATCGCCCAGTACCTGCGCGATCTCGCCGCCGCGTTCCACGGCTACTACCACGCAGTGCCGTTCCTGATCGATGACGCAAGCTTGCGCAATGCCCGTCTCGCCTTGGCGCTGGCGACTCAGCAGGTGCTGAAGAACGGTCTGGCGCTGCTCGGCGTCAGCGCCCCGGAGAAGATGTAATGGCCAAGGACTACGCCAAGCCGCGCAATCCGAACGACAACCGCCAGCATCGTGGCGGTCCGGCCAGCCGTCGACCGCCACCGCCGTCGCAGCGTGGCGGTAACGGCGCGCCGCAGATGCCGGGCTGGGTCTGGCTGATCATCGGTCTGGCGATCGGCCTGGTGGTCGCTGCCTTCGCTTACATCGATCGTCCTTCGCATCAGACCGCGATCGGTTCAGCGGCAACGCCCCCTGCTGCGCCGAGCAAGGACGCGAAGAAGACCGACACCGCGGCCGCCGCCAAACCCGGCGAGCCGCGCAAGGAAGATCTGCCGGTGCCGGACAAGGTGCCGCCGCGCTACACCTTCTACAACGAGCTGCCGAAGATCGAAGTAACGATCCCGCGCGAGTACTCGCGGCCGCCGCCGGCCAACAGCAGCAAGCCGGCGCCGGTGCCGCCCGCCGAGGTCAAGAAGGCGCTCGATGCACCGGGCGCGTATCTGGTGCAGGTCGGCGCCTACAAGTCCCGCGAGGAAGCCGACAAGCAGCGCGCCAGCCTGGCGCTGATCGGCTACGAGTCGCGCATCGAACAGGTGACGCTCGATGAGCGCGACACCCGTTTCCGGGTGCGCGTCGGCCCACAACCCGATCTGGCTGCGGCGCAGGCCGTTCTGGCCAAGCTCGAGGGCAGCAACATCAAGGGCTTTCTGGTCAAGATCAAGGACTGACGGGCCTTTTCTCTGCTTGTCATTCCCGCGCAGGCGGGCATGACGAATTTTCCTGAAACGCTCTAGCCCAGCCGCAGCCCGCCATCGACCGGCAGGATCACGCCATTCAGATAACTGGCACCCGGCCCGAGCAGGAAAGCGACGGCGCGGGCGATTTCTTCAGGCTGACCGAGTCGGCCCGCCGGAATCTGCGCCAGCTCTTCAGCCTTCTGAGCAGCGCTCAGCACCGTCGATTCCGCCCACAGGATGTGACCCGGGGCAACGGCGTTGACCCGGACACGCGGCGCCAGTTCGACGGCCAGCGTTTCGGTCAATGACCACAGCGCCGCTTTCGCCGCGTTGTAGGGCGCGAAGCCGGGACGCGCATGGCGGGCCAGGGTGTCGAGGATGTTGACCACCGCCGCCTGCTCGCCGAACAGCGGCAGGCAGGCCTGGATCAACAGCAGCGGCGCCTTGAAGTTCGAACTGATCAGTTCATCGAACAGCGCCGGCGTGATTGCGCCGATCGGCGTGCGCCGATAGCCGGAAGCATTGTTGACCAGCGCATCGAGCCGTCCCCAGCAGGCGTGAGCATCCACCGCGAGCTGAGCCACGGCGGCATCGTCGGCGAGATCGGCGACCCGTACGGCGGCGCTGTCGCCACGCTGAGCGTTCAGCGCGGCAGCCAGCGCGTCCGCTTCAGCACGCGACGTGCGGCAATGGATGACGACATTCATGCCGGCCGCATGCAGGCGTTCGACGATCGCCGCTCCGACACGGCGGGCGCCGCCGGTGACCAGTGCCACGCCTTCGAGCACTTCCTTGTCAGCGTTTTGCATGCTTCGTCCCGTATCCTGTGCCGCCGCAGACCGGCTTTGCGCCGGCCCTGCATTATCGACCATCACTGTCGCCCATCTCTTTCAACTGCCTTCCGCGCCCCGTGAACGATCTGCTGCAAGTCATCCTGCTCGGCATCATCGAAGGCATCACCGAATTCCTGCCGATTTCCTCGACCGGGCATCTGCTGCTCGCCGAACAATTCGGCCTTGGTCATCGCTCGGATCTGTTCAACATCGTCATCCAGGCTGGCGCGATTCTCGCCGTCACTGTGATCTATTGGCGGCGCCTGTGGCAGCTGGCCACCGGGCTCGACGATGCCGACAACCGCGCCTACATCGGCAAGCTGGCGATCGCCTTCCTGATCACCGTGGTGCTCGGCCTGACGGTCAAGAAGCTCGGCTTTTCGCTGCCGGACGAGATCGGACCGATCGCCTGGGCGCTGCTGATCGGCGGCGTCTGGATGCTGGCCGCCGAATGGCAGGCCGGGCGGCGGCCGTCGCAGAACCAGATCCTGTGGACGGCGGCGATCGTCGTCGGCGTGGCGCAGGTCGTTGCCGGCGTGTTTCCCGGCACCTCACGTTCGGCGGCAACGATCTTCGCGGCGATGCTGGTCGGCGGTGCCAATCGCGCGGCGGCCACCGAGTTCGCGTTCCTGGTCGGCATCCCGACCATGTACGCGGCCAGCGCCTACGAGCTGTATGGCGAGTTCAAGCACGGCGGCGAAGGTCACGAGGACTGGACGGCGGTGCTCGTCGGCTTCGTGGTTTCGGCAGTGGTCGCCTTCGTTGCCGTGACCTGGCTGCTGCGCTACATCCAGACCCACCGCTTCACGGTGTTCGCCTGGTATCGCATCGCGCTCGGCCTGGGTCTGCTCGGCTGGCTCGCGCTTCGCTAGCTCACGGCGGCAACAGGATATTCAGCAACGGCGGATGGCTGCCTTCGCCGGAGATGAACACCGAGCGGCCATCGGCAGCGATCGCACCGGCTTCGGCCTGATGCAGCATCGGCGCATCGAGCACTTCGGGCGCGGTGGCGAAGGTTTCCAGCCAGCTCTGCCCTGCACGACGCCGCCAGCGCAGCGTGTCCTTGTAGGTGACGACGACTGCGGTCAGGCCGTCGCGGGAAATATCCAGCGCAGTCGGCTGGCCGAAGAAGGCGCTGCGGCCCGGGTAGCTGACCAGATCGGTCATCGTCGGCCCGGTGATGCTGTGCACTTCACCTAGCCGCTCGGCCACCGCGACGCCGACCGGCGGTTTGCGCTTCGGCAGCGGCAGGCGATACAGGTACTTCGGCTGGCCCCGCTTGCTGAGCAGGATGATGCTGCCATCGGTGGGATCGACAGCCACCGCTTCGCAGTCGCGCGGGCCGTTGTCGTAACGAAAATCCAGCTGCCAGAGCAGCTTCGGCTTGCCGATGCGGCCCGGATCGCTGACCGCATACAAGGTCACCGACTTGCGCTTGGCGTTGTTGTCGCCGGTATCGGCGATCAGCAGCGCCGGCTTGCCCTGCCAATCGAACGCGGCGATGTCTTCCCAATCGATCGCCTGAACCCCGGCGATATGGACGCTGCCGAGATCTTCGCCGTGGATGCCGATGCGGTACAGGTCCGGGCCGGCGCCGCTGTCGTTATGGCCCCAGAGCAGGCCAGGATCGGCATGGGAAACCGTCAGGCCGCTGAGTTCATCGAGCGCCGGGCTGGCAACGCGCGGCGCGTCTGGCTGCGACAGCAGCACGCAGGAATTCAGCATCAAGCTCAGACCGAGCACCAGCCTCGGCAACGCAGAAACAGTCATCGGCGACACAGGTGGCAACAGGTGAACGGCATCATAGCGGCCATGAGTGAAGGCTCCGCGAAGCCGTCACCAACAAAAAGCCCGGCCGGAGCCGGGCGAAGTCGAGAAGAGACGGAACAGAATTAGCAATAGGCTTGCCAACTTCCATTGCCAGGCTATGGTGCCGGCAAGAACCTGATCCTGGAGACGGTGCCGATGCGCGTTCACTGGCTGCAACATGCTGATTTCGAAGGATTGGGCAGCATCGAAGGCTGGCTGGCGGCGCGCCGCCACACGGTCAGCGGCACCCGTCTGCAGCGTGGCGAAACCCTGCCCGAACTGGAGGCGTTCGATGTGCTGATCGTCATGGGCGGGCCGATGAACATCGATCAGTACGCGCTTTATCCCTGGCTGCGCACCGAAAAGGCGCTGATCCGCGCCGCGATCGCACAAGGCCGGCGCGTGCTCGGCATCTGTCTGGGCGCGCAGTTGATCGCCGACGTGCTCGGCGGCCCGGTGACTCGCAATGCTGAACTGGAAATCGGCTGGTTTCCGCTGCAGCTGACGGCGGAAGGACGCGCGCATCCGCTGCTGGCCGGCCTGCCAGCCGAATTCACCAGCTTCCATTGGCATGGCGACACCTACGCACTGCCAGCCGGCGCGACGCGGCTGATCGAAAGCGCCGCCTGCGCACAGCAGGCCTTCGCCTGGGACGGCAGCCGCGTGCTCGGTCTGCAGTTCCATCCGGAAGTGACGCAGGCCGAAGCCGTCGAATGGTTCCGGCACGAATCGGTGACGCCGTCGCGCTATGTGCAGACGGCGGATGTGATTCTCGCCAATCAGGCTGCGTTCACCGCGAACGCCGGCTGGATCGACGCAATCCTCGATCGCTTTCTGGCGGTTTGAAGCGCTTGCGCCGGCTTTACTGCCGGCGCGAGCCAGGCGTCACTTGGTCAGCAGCAGCTTGCCGGCGCGGGTGACCTGCAGGCAGTAGCGTTCGCCGTGATGGACGATCACCAGCCGCCGCGTACGCCCGAACAGGCGCTCGCTGTGGAGTTCGGTTTCGATGCCCGGATCGCCAGACGCGACGCTTGCGGGCATCGAGACTTTCGCCTGGACTTCCATGGGCTGCCGGCTGGCGGCGGACATCGAGCGGGGTGCAGACAGGACAGGTTCGATCATCGTTCGTCTCCTTGTTGAGAACGATTATCATTCTGTTATCAAGATTCGGCAAGCCCCATTTTGACCATCCAGCGGATTAACTCAGAAAGCCGTACTCAGCAGCGCCGCGATACCGAGCGCCGCGAACAGGCCAGCCGCGATGAAGCGGATCAGCTTGAATGACAGCTTCTGGGTCAGCCGCTCGGCGAGCAGCACGGCCGGGGCGTCGGCGATCATCATGCCGAGCGTCGTGCC
>NZ_CAISIQ010000332.1 GCF_903885465.1 uncultured Nevskia sp. | reverse complement strand
GTCCTGGCAGATCTTCCAGAAGCGGCCGGCGTCCGGGACGGTGGGCACGCCTTCGTAGATCATCACGGTGGCGCCATTGGCCAGCGGGCCGTAGGTGACGTAGCTGTGGCCAGTCACCCAGCCGACGTCGGCGGTACACCAGAACAGATCGTCTTCCTTGAGATCGAACACCCACTGGGCGCTGAGCATCGCGCCGAGCAGATAGCCGCCGGTGCAATGCTGGATGCCCTTGGGCTTGCCGGTGGAGCCGGAGGTGTAAAGCAGGAACAGCGGGTGTTCGGCGTCGACATTCACCGGCTCGCAATCCGTCGGAACCTTTGCGGTGGCTTCATGCCACCAGGCGTCACGACCGTCCTTCATGGTGATCGCATGGCCGGTGCGCTTGGCGACGATCACGCCTTGTACGGTCGGGCAGCCGAGCGCCAGCGCTTCATCGCAGGCCTTCTTCAGATCGACGACATTGCCGCCGCGCTGGTTGCCATCGGCCGTGATCACCAGCTTGGCGCCGGTGTCTTCGATGCGATCACGCAGCGCGGTGGCCGAGAAGCCGCCGAACACCACCGAGTGGATGACCCCGAGGCGCGCACAGGCCTGCATCGCGATCACCGCTTCCGGGGAGTGCGGCAGATACAGGACCACGCGATCGCCCTTGACGATGCCCTTGGCCTTGATCGCATTGGCCAGCTTGCAGACTTCGGCGTGCAGCTCGCGGTAGCTGTAGTTGCGGGTGTCGCCCTTCTCGCCTTCGTAGCGGATGGCGATCTTGTCGCCCTTGGTCGCCAGGTGGCGATCCAGGCAGTTGTACGAGGCGTTCAGGGTGCCGTCGTGGAACCAGCGGTAGTTCGGCGCCTTGCTGTCATCGAGCACGGTCTTGAACGGCGTTGCCCAGCTCAGCTCGCTCTTGGCGTAAGCGCCCCAGAAGCCGGTGAAATCGGCAGCGGCGGCGGCGCGCAGCTCGGCCATCTTCGCGGCGTTGACACGAGCGGCGGCGGCGAACTCGGCCGAGGGCGGGAACACCCGGGTCTCGGTCAGCACGGATTGGAAGTTGTCACTGCTCATCGTTGATCCTCGTTGTTCGAGTCTTGTCGGTTCGACTGTACTTCTGGGGCTTCTTGGGCCCCGTGGGCGGGGCGTCTCCTCGGGCTGGAGTGTGCCAGCCACGGCGCAGCTGTTTGCGCCGTGCCGCGCTAAAGCAAACATCGCGCCCGATACAGTAAGCCCGCCAGCTTCCTGGCGGGCTACCCGATTCAGTGGATTGCGAGCCGGATCATCAGTGACTTGATGCCCCGGTGGCGCCGTAACCGGTTTCTGCCCGGACCAGCTGCTCGATGTAGCGTGCCGACTCGATCCTGGCCCTCGCGCTGCGGTCAGTCACCGAACCGAACCAGCAGCCGAGGAAGGCCAGGGTCATCGAGAACAGCGCCGGTGCGTCGTAGGGGAAGATCGGCGTGGCGTGGCCAAGCACCTTCACCCAGACGGCTGGACCGAGGACGGTCAGTGTCACGGCTGACACAAGCCCCAGGCCGCCGCCGAGCAGTGCACCACGGGTGGTGAGGCCGCGCCAGACGATCGACAGCAGCAGGATCGGGAAGTTGGCACTGGCCGCGATGGCGAAGGCCAGGCCGACCATGAAGGCGACGTTCTGCTTCTCGAAGACGATGCCGAGGACGATCGCCAGGATGCCGAGGCCGATGGTCGCGAACTTCGAGACGCGGATTTCGTCCTTGTCGTTGACCTTGCCCTTGCGCAGCACATGGGCGTACAGGTCATGCGAGACCGCCGTGGCGCCGGACAAGGTCAGTCCGGCGACCACCGCGAGAATGGTTGCGAAAGCGACTGCCGAAATGAAGCCGAGGAAGACATCGCCGCCGACCGCATGAGCGAGGTGGATCGCCGCCATGTTGGCACCGCCGCGCAGCGCTGCGCCGTCCAGATAGAACACATTGGTGCCCACCAGCACGATGGCGCCGAAGCCGATGATGAAGGTCAGGATGTAGAAGTAGCCGATGAAGCCGGTGGCGTAGAACACGCTCTTGCGCGCTTCGGCGGCGTTCTTCACGGTGAAGAAGCGCATCAGGATGTGGGGCAGGCCGGCGGTGCCGAACATCAGCGCCAGGCCGAGCGAGATCGCCGACACCGGGTCCTTGACCAGCTTGCCCGGCGCCATGATCGCCTGACCATCCTTGTGCACGGCGATGGCCTGCTCGAACAGCGCTTCCACCGAGAAGCCGACGTGGCGCATGACCATGAAGGCCATGAAGCTGGCGCCACCGAGCAGCAGCATCGCCTTGATGATCTGCACCCAGGTGGTCGCCAGCATGCCGCCGAAGGTGACGTAGACGATCATCAGCACGCCGACCAGCACCACGGCGATGTTGTAGTCCAGCCCGAACAGCAGCTTGATCAGCTGACCAGCGCCGACCATCTGCGCGATCAGGTAGAAGGCGACGGTGGTCAGCGTGCCGGCAGCGGCGAGGATGCGGATCGAGGTCTGGTCCAGCCGGTAGCTGGCGACATCGGCGAAGGTGAACTTGCCCAGATTGCGCAGCCGCTCGGCGATCAGGAACATGATCACCGGCCAGCCGACCAGGAAGCCGATCGAGTAGATCAGGCCATCGAAGCCGGAGCCGAACACCAGCGCCGAAATGCCGAGGAACGAAGCCGCGCTCATGTAGTCGCCAGCGATGGCGAGCCCGTTCTGGAAGCCGGTGATGCCGCCCCCCGCCGTATAGAAATCAGCGCGCGATTGCGTGCGCCTGCTCGCCCAATAAGTGATGCCGAGCGTCAGCGCCACGAAGGCGACGAACATCAGGATGGCGGTCAGGTTCAGCGGCTGCTTCTCGGCCTGGCCTTCGAGTGCGGCGGCGACGCTGGCGAGCGGCGCGAACAGCGCCGTGGCGGCCAGTGTCTTGAGAATCATGCGGTTCATCGGATTCATCCCTGGGCGCTCCGGACAGCCTTGACCGTCAGTGCATCGAACTCGCCGTTGGCGCGGCGCACGTAGATGCCGGTCAGCACGATCGCCGACAGGATCACGCCCAGCCCCAGCGGAATGCCCAGCGTGATGACGCCGTCGATGCGGATCGCCAACCATTGCGGCGCGAAGGCGATCGCCAGGATGAAGCCGTAGTAGATCAGCAGCATCAGCGTGGTCAGGATCGCCGCGAAACGTCCGCGGCGGGCGCGCAGCTCGGTGAATGCCGGGCTTTCAAGAATGCGCAGGATCTCCGGCGCCACGTGGACTTCGGTCGACGCCGTGCTGCCGTCGCCGGAATGCTGTTTTGTTGTCATGGATGCTCCTAACACCTGCGTCATGGGTACGGCGATGCTGATGGCGGAGCCTATCGGCGATGGGGTTCGCGCTCCATGCGACGTTGGTCTAAGCGGGGTGGCCCGGGTCTGCGACTTTGGTCTCAGGCCCTGCGGCGAAGACCGCCTCGTGTTCTATGCTGAGCCTCAGCAGCCGGCCGCCCACCGGCAGGGGACGCCGGGATGCTCGAGGTCTGGTCGCTATTCCTGATCTCGGCGATCTATGTCGCGGTGCTGTTCGCGATCGCGGCGCATGGCGATCGTCGGGCCGCGGCCGGCTCCTCGCGCAAGCCCTGGACCTACAGCCTCGCGCTCGGTGTCTACGCCACGTCCTGGACCTTCTACGGCGCCGTCGGCCGGGCCGCGACCAGCGGCTGGGATTTTCTGCCGATCTATCTCGGGCCGATGCTGGTGTTCCTGTTTGCCGGCGGCCTGCTGGAGCGGCTGATCCGGATCAGCAAGCGCTACAACATCACGTCCATTGCCGACTTCATCGGCGCCCGCTACGGCCGCAACCAGCGGCTGGCGATGTTCGTCACCGCCGTCGCGGTGCTCGGCGTGGTGCCCTACATCGCGCTACAGCTGAAAGCCGTGGCTTTCGGCTTCGAGCTGCTGGCGCACTCGCAGGGCGAAATCGGCGCCGATGACCATCTGTTCGACAACGGCGCGCTGTTCGTGGCTGGGCTCCTTGCAACGTTCGCGATCCTGTTCGGCACGCGGCAAGTGGTGGCCAGCGAAAACCATCACGGCATGGTGCTGGCCATCGCCTTCGAGTCGACGGTCAAGCTGCTGGCCTTTCTCGCCGTCGGCCTGTTCGTCTGCTACCACCTGTACGACGGCTTTGGCGATGCCTGGAGCCATGCGCTGACCCGCCTCGGCAGTCAGGCACACGAAAGCGACGGCCGCTGGCAGGCCGGCTTCGTTGCCCAGACCCTGCTCGCCGCCGCCGCCGTGCTGTGTCTGCCGCGGCAGTTCCACGTCACCGTAGTGGAGAACGCCGACACTCGC
This sequence comes from uncultured Nevskia sp., assembly GCF_903885465.1. GTDB lineage: Bacteria > Pseudomonadota > Gammaproteobacteria > Nevskiales > Nevskiaceae > Nevskia. The sequence continues at coordinate 1,728 of NZ_CAISIQ010000332.1, read as the reverse complement.
GACCTGCAGCGCGCTCGCTGGGTGTTTCCGCTGTTCCTGCTGGCGATCAGCGTGTTCGTGCTGCCGATCGCCAGCGCCGGCCTCGATCGTCTGTCGGCGGATGCTTCGGGCGATACCTACATGCTGGCGTTGCCGCTATCAGAGGGGCAGGGCTGGCTGGCGCTGATCGCCTATCTCGGCGGTTTTTCGGCAGCCACCAGCATGGTCATCGTCGAAACCATCGCGCTGTCGACGATGATTTCCAACGAGCTGGTGCTGCCGGTGCTGTTGCGCTCGCGGCGCTTCCGGCTCGCCGAGCGCAGCGACTTGAGCGGCCTGCTGAAGAACATTCGCCGCGCCGCGATCGTCGCGATCATCGCCGCCGCCTATCTGTATTACCGGATCTACAGCGGGCCTGGCTCGCTGACTGCGATTGGTCTGTTGTCGTTCGCGGCTGTGGCGCAGTTCGCGCCGGCGATCGTCGGCGGCGTGCTCTGGCGCGGCGGCAGCCATGCCGGTGCGCTGGCGGGTTTGAGCATCGGCTTCGGCCTGTGGCTGTACACCTTGTTGCTGCCGGCGCTGCTGGCCGGCGGCGACAGCAGCCTGTTGAGCGACGGCCCGCTCGGCATCGGCTGGCTGCGGCCGCAGGCGCTGTTCGGGCTCGATGGGCTCGACGAGATCACCCACGGCAGCTTGTGGAGTCTCGGCTTCAACACGCTGACCTATCTGCTGACGCCGCTGCTGTTCAAGCCCGGCCTGCGCGAACGCCTGCAGGCTGGGCGCTTTCTCGAAGAGCCGTCCGCAGGCCGCGCGGCGCGTACTTCGGCGATGAAGATCGCGGCGACGGTCGGCGATCTGGTGGTGCTGCTGGAACGCTTCTTCGGTGCCGACCGCGCGCGCAGCGAACTGGAACTGCATGCCCGCCGCCTCGGTCGGCCCGAACCGAAGCCGGACGACCGGGTGTCGTCCGAACAGGCACGGCACATCGAGCATCTGCTGTCCGGCGCCCTCGGTGCTTCGAGCGCACGGCTTGTTCTTGGTTCGGCCCTCGGCGGCCGCGACATGCAGCTGGAAGACGTGATCAGCCTGCTCGATGAAACCGCGCACGAGATCCAGTTCAACCGCGAGCTGCTGCGCGCTTCGCTGGAGCATCTGTCGCAGGGCGTGTCGGTGGTCGACAAGGATCTCTGCCTGGTCGGCTGGAATCGTCGCTATCTGGAAATGCTCGATTACCCGGACGACCTGATCAAGGTCGGCCGGCCGATCGCCGAGGTGTTCCGCTACAACGCCGAGCGCGGCCTGCTCGGGCCTGGCGATGTCGAGACCCAGGTCGAGCGGCGGCTGGCGCATCTGGGCGCCGGCACGCCGAACAGCCACGAACGCCTGATGCCGGATGGCCGGGTCATCGAGGTGCGCGGCAGCCCGATGTCCGGCGGCGGTTACGTCACCAGCTATTCGGACGTCACCGCCTACAAGCAGGCCCAGCAGGCGCTGGAAGTGGTCAACGAACAGCTGGAGGAGCGGGTCTCCGAACGCACCGCTGCGCTCGAAGAGGCGCGCGGCGTGGCCGAGCGCGCCAACCGGGCCAAGTCGCGATTTCTGGCCACTGTCACCCACGATCTGGTGCAACCGCTGAACGCCGCGCGCTTGTTCGTGACCTCGATCGACCGCGATGCGGTGCCGGCCGAGACCGCACGCATCGTCGGCCAGGTGGAAAGCTCGCTGCATGCGGCCGAGAACCTGATCGGC
>NZ_CAISIQ010000331.1 GCF_903885465.1 uncultured Nevskia sp. | reverse complement strand
TGTACTTGCGGTACTCGTCCATCATCCATTCCCGAGTACGCTCCGCCGCCTCGTGGCTCCAGCCATCCGGCTTCAGATGCTTGGGCGCGAAGCTGAAGAAGTACAGCGTGTGCTTGCCGGCCGGAGCGCGGGAAGGATCGTGCACGGTCATGTGCGCGGCGATCGACGCCAGCCGCTTCGGCATATGTCCGGCGCCGACGTCGTCGAAGATCTGCTTGAGGTCGGCAAGACGCGAAGGCACCGGCTGAACCAGCAGCGCGTCGTTGATTTCCGAGCACTTGTAGTTCGGTGCCTGATGCAGCGCCCAGTGGGTCATCACACCGCTATGGCTGGACAGTTCGCAGCGCCGTGCCTCGTCCACCATGTCCTGATCGAGCCCGGCGACCATGTCGCCGAGGTGGTGCGGATGGATGGCGCCGATCACCGCTTTCTTCGCAAAGATCTGCTCACCATCGGCCAGTTCCACACCCTTGGCCTTGCCGCCTGCCACCAGGATCTTCTTCACATAGGTGTTGGTGCGGATCACGCCGCCGTGATGCTCGATGCATTTGCCGAGCGCATCGGAGAAAGCCTGCACGCCGCCGTAGACGCCGGACTCTTCCTGGGTGTGCGCGACCGCCGTCGCCGTGTAGAACATCAGGCCGGTGCCGCGCTCTTCCGGATGCAGCAGGAAGATGCCCATCCACTTCATGAAGTGGATCTTGACCTTCTCGCTTTCGAACAGCTCGTTGAACAGGGCGGAGCAGCTCATCATCATGCCGCGCAGCAGTTCCTGACCGAGCGGGCTCTGGTCGAGCATCATCGCGAACTGGCCGTAGGGAATCGGCGGCTTGAACATCGCCGATTTCAGCAGCGGCGCCATCATCACGACGCGCGTCACGAAGGCACGGTAGGTCTCGGCATCCTTCTGCGAGAACTTGGCGATCGCTTCGCAGGTGTCGTCGAGCGACACGCAGGTGCTCATCCAGGTCTCGTCGTCGTAGACCGTGGCGATGGTTTTCTTCGGCGTGAAGAAGCGCAGGCCGAACTTCGATTTCAGACCCAGTTCGTCGTCCTTGATCATCGGATTGGCCATCACGATGATCAGGCCGGTGGCATGCGGCTCATGCTGGAAGCCGGGCGCGGTGAGTTCGCGATTGACCAGGCCGCCACCGATCACCGGGTTCTTGTCGAGTACGCAGACGCTCATGCCGGCCTTCGCCAGATAGGCGGCTGCCGACAGGGAATTGGAACCGCCGCCGGCGACAACGACATCGTATTGCTGACTCATTGAATAGCTCCTCCGCTATGCGTGATGCTGGATTGTTCGATCAGGTCCGGCTCTGTCTGGCCGGTTCGGGACCTCAGGATTTGCGAAACAGGAAGCTCAACAAAAACCACCAGAGCCGCCAGGGCTTGACCAGCCCGAAGACGCTGCGCACTTCCTCGGGCGTCAGCCGTCCCTTGACCGGCATGGCGCCCATCACCGTGCCGCGGAATTCGAGGTAGTTGCCGGTGCGTTCGAGCGTCTTGATCTCCATCAGGAGCGAGCCGTCGGTATTGAAAATCTTCACTCGTGATCACCTGGATGCGGGGTGCGACCAGCCTGGTCGGCATGCAGCCAACCAGCCCGATCTTGAACCGGCATGCTGACATGTTAGAGTTGTTCAAACAACACAAGCCAGTCCGGCGCTCGCGCTTTCGTTGTCGCGATGATTGTCGCGATGAGGTCGATGAGGGCTTGCACACAGCATTGGTCATCACGTACGCGAGAGGAGTTGAACCCATGGTCCCGCGCAGCCTGTTTGGTCCGGAGCACGAAGAATTCCGCAATACCTTGCGACGCTTCTTCGCCGATGAAGTCATGCCGCATCACGCGGCCTGGGAAGCGCAGGGCTATGTCGACCGCAAGCTGTGGAACCGCGCCGGCGAACTCGGCCTGCTGTGCATGGCGATCCCCGAGGCGTACGGCGGCCTCGGTGCCGACCGGCTGTTTAGCATCGTGCTGATGGAAGAGAAGGCCTATCTCGGCGCCACAGCCACGACCTTCGAAATCCATTCCGATGTGATCGCCAACTACATCTTCCATTTCGGCACCGAAGCCCAGAGGCTGCACTGGCTGCCAAAGATGGTTTCCGGCGAAGCGGTCGGCGCCGTTGCGATGACTGAACCCAGTGGTGGCTCGGATCTTCAGGCGATCAAGACCCGCGCCGTCGTCGATGGCGACGACTACGTTTTGAACGGCTCGAAGATCTTCATCACCAACGGCCACCACGGCGACATCTTTGTGGTCGTTGCCAGAACCGGCGACAGCGGCGAGGGCAAGCGCGATATCTCCCTGATTCTGGTCGAAGGCGATCGGCCTGGATTCACCAAGGGCAAGCCGCTGAGCAAGATCGGCATGAAGGGCCAGGACACCTGCGAGTTGTTCTTCGAGAACGTCCGCGTGCCGCGCAGCAACCTGCTCGGCGGCATCGAGGGCAAGGGCTTCATGCAGCTGATGCAGGAACTGGCCTGGGAGCGGCTGATGGTCGCGATCGGCGCAATTGCCGGTGCACGCATGGCGCTCGATGTCACGCTCGAATACACCCGCAATCGCAAGGTCTTCGGCAAGACCGTCGACTCCTACCAGAACTCGCGCTTCAAGCTCGCCGAGATGAAATCCGAGATCGCCATCGGCCAGGTCTTTGTCGATCGCTGCATCGAACTCGCGCTCGAGAAGAAGCTGGCGCCTGAAGCCTCGGCAGCCGCGAAGTACTGGACCACCGATCTGCACTGCAAGGTCGTCGACCAATGCCTGCAGTTGCATGGCGGCTACGGCTACATGATGGAGTATCCGATTGCCCACGCCTTCATCGATTCGCGCGCCAGCCGCATCTATCTCGGCACCAACGAGATCATGAAGGAAGTCATTGCGCGGACGCTCTAGGCCTAACTCAGGAGCCGCTGGCATGAGTCTCAGCAAGGCGATATCGGTAGCCGATCCAACAACGCTGGCCGAGTGGTTGCGGCGCCGTGCGAGACGTGCGCCCGATCGGCCGGCGCTGAGCTTCGAGGAGCGGACCTGGAGCTACGGCCAGTTGCAGGACGAGATCGAGCGGCTGTCGGCCGTGCTTGCTGCCGGGGGTTTGCAGGCTGGCGAGCGACTGGCGTGGCTCGGCTTCAACGATCCCCTGCAGATCGTCGCGCTGTTCGCTGCAGCGCGTATCGGCGCGATCTTCGTGCCGCTGAATTTCCGTCTGTCTGCGCCTGAGCTGAAATCGATCATTGACGATGCCGGAGTACACACCGTCATTGCCGACGCGACGCATGCGCCGCTGGTCGATCCCATACGCGAGTCGCTGTCCTGCCAGCGCTATCTGAGCTTGGGCAGCCTCGGCGCGGCCAACGCCGACTGGGTCAGCCTTGCCGCAGAGCGCGAGGCCGATCATCCGATCCCTGCGGCCGTGAACAGTCGACCCGAAGACGTGGTCCTGCTGCTCTACACCTCGGGAACGACCGGGCGGCCCAAGGGCGTGATGATCAGCAACCTCAATATATGGACCGGCAATCTCAATGGCCTGCTATCCACTGATCTGAGCTCGCGTGACGTCACCTTGAACTGCGCGCCGTTGTTCCATGCGGCGGCATTGGGCGTCCTGGTGTTGCCGAGCCTGATGGCGGGTGCGCATCTGATCCTGCAGCGCGGCTTCGACGCTGCTGGCCTGCTGCGTGCGCTCGCGGAGCATCGCGTGACGCTGACCATGCTGGTGCCGGCGATGATGCTGATGATCAGCCAGCACGCGGATTTCGAGACGGCTGAATTGTCGGCGCTGCGCCTGGTGCTTGCTGGTGGCGCGCCAGTTCCGGAACCTCTGCTGCGGACTTTTGCGACACGCGGCATTGCCGTCAGCCAGTGCTATGGCATGACAGAATCAACCGCGATCGCGACTCTGCTCGACGCCGAATTCGCGATGACCCAGCTCGGCTCCTGCGGCCGCCCGGCAGCGCTGACCGAAGTCTGTCTGGTCGATCGCGAAGGCCAGCGGATCACAGAGCCAAATCGACCCGGCGAAGTCTGGTTGCGGGGCGGCAATGTCGCGTCCGGCTACTGGAACCGTCCCGAGGAAAGCGCTGCCGCATTCCGCGACGGCTGGTTCCGCAGCGGCGATGGCGCCACCGTCGACGAACAGGGCTTCTACACGATCTGCGATCGCCTGAAGGACATGATCATCAGTGGCGGCGAGAACATCTACCCGGCGGAGATCGAAGGGCTGTTGTACGGGCATTCGGCAATCGCCGAAGCGGCGGTGATCGGCGCTCCAGACTCGCGCTGGGGCGAGAGGGTCGTCGTCGTCGCAGCACTGAAGCCGGGAAGCAGCCTTGATCTCGACATGCTGCGAGCCTTCGTCGAGCCGCGACTGGCGCGCTACAAGCTGCCGAGCGACTTGCATATCGTTGACGCTCTGCCTAGAAGCTCGACTGGAAAAATTCTCAAGGCCGAACTGCGCAAGCGCTTCGCTGGAGCGGGCTGAGCGCCCAGCCGCTTGCGGGCCTCGGCGGTTGTTACCAGCATGCTGACATGTTAGTTTGCGCTGGCGCTGTGCAAGAGCAATGCGTCACGTCACCCGATCACCGCGGCACAAGCGGGGCGGGTGCGAGCCGTTCGCGGGTTACTGGATGGAGGAGAGATGGTCAGAGTTACAGAATTGGGCTACCTCGGACTCAATGTGTCCGATTCGCAAGCCTGGCGTCAGTACGCCGCCGAATGCGCGGGAATGGAAGTTCTCGACGAAGGCGAGGGCGACCGTTTCTACCTGCGCATGGACAACTGGCATCACCGCTTCGTCGTCCACAACGGACCGCAGGATGACCTTGCCTACATCGGCTGGCGAGTCGCCGATGCCGTTGCGCTCAAGGCGATGGAGCAGCAGCTCGCCGAGGCTGGCGTCAGCTATCGGGTCGCCACTTCTCAGGAAGCTGCTGAGCGCAAGGTGTTGGGTCTGCTGAAGCTCGAAGACCCTTCAGGCATTCCGACCGAAATCTTCTACGGTCCCCGCATCGACGTGCACCTGCCGTTTCATCCGGGCCGGCGCATGCACGGGCGTTTCCTGACCGGCGATCAGGGCCTTGGCCATGTGCTGGTGCAGTCCAAGGATCCGGTTGCGACCTACAAGTTCTATGCGCTGCTCGGGTTGAGCGGCTCGGTGGAATATCACCTGCAGACGCCGGTCGGCATTGCCGAACCCTGGTTCATGCATTGCAACGATCGCCAGCATTCGATCGCCTTCGGCCTGCCGAGCGAGAAATTCCTCAATCACATGATGCTCGAGTACACCGAGCTGAATGATCTCGGCATGGCCCACGACATCGTCCGCAAGCGCGGTATTCCGGTAGCGCTGCAACTCGGCAAGCACTCCAACGATCTGGCGCTGACCTTCTACTCGGCAACGCCCTCCGGCTGGCTGATGGAACTTGGCTGGGGTGCCTGCAAGGCCACCGCGCAGCAGCAGTACCACGTACTCGATGTCTTCGGCCACGGCATGGAAGCAGCCGGCATGGGTCTCGATCTGGAGTTGTAAAGCGATCGGCAGGACGCGCGATCGCTCGTGATCGACTTGTTTGGGCAACATCAGAGGTCACCATGTTCGACTATCTTCGTTACTACCTGTCACCGGCCACCTTGCTGTTCGGCATCGTCGGCCTGTATCTAGGCGGCGGCTATGTCTGGCTGGGTCTGGCAACCCTGCCGATTCTCGCGATCGGCGACACCCTGCTGCCGCGTGATCTCGCCGAACGCCAGATGAGCAACGAGACGCTGGCCTTCATCCCGGTGCTGATGTCCTGTGGCCTGGCCTTCGTGAGCTTTGTGCTGCTGGCCTGGCAGGCTGGCAGCGGAACCTTGAGCACTCTCGACACCTTCGGCGCCGTGGTCTCCACTGGCTGGATCGGTACCATCGTCGGCATCCCGGCGTTCCACGAGCTGTTCCATCGCCGCACCGCGTACCTGCGTTATCTCGGCCTCTGCCTGCAGGTGATGTATGGCGATCCGACGCGCGACATCGCGCATGTCGTCGGTCATCACATCGACGTCGGCACGCGCAAGGACTCGGATACGGCATGGCGCGGTGAAACACTCTTCACCTTCGGCTTTCGCGCCGCACGCGGCAGCTTCATGACCGGCCTGGAAATGGAAGGCAACGCGCTCGAAAAGCGCGGCCTGTCGCGCTGGTCGATCAAGCATCGGCTGTGGCGTGCGCTGGCGGGATACCTCGCGTTCCAGGCGGTCATGTATCTGATCGGTGGCTGGGCCGCGGTTGCAGCCTGCTTCGCCGCAACTTCGCTCGCGCGCTTCCTGCTCGAAAGCTTCAACTACTTCCAGCATTACGGTCAGGTGCGCTGCGAAGGCTCGACGATCAAGAAGCATCACGTCTGGAACCATTTCGGCCGACTGAGCCGGGCGATGACTTTCGAGATCACCAACCACTCGGGCCATCATCTCAATTCCTATGCGCCGTACTACGACCTCAAGCCGGATCGCGATGCGGTGATGCTGCCGAGCGTGTTCATCTGCTTCATGTCGGCGCTGATTCCGCCGATCTGGCATCGGATGATCATCATGCCGGCGCTCAAGGAATGGGATCTCAAGCATGCCAGCGCCCAGGAGCGCGAACTGGCCCGCGCCCAGAACCTGGCCGCAGGCTGGCCGGACTGGTTTGCTGCCGAGGCCGCCAATGCGCCGTCCGCGAAAGCTCGCGCAGCCTGAAATGCAGGCACTGCGCGACCGACGGCCTTGCGGTCTACGTCGGCTTCGACAGGATGCCGGCCAGGCGCGGCTTGTTCCGGATATGCGCTTCCACCAGTTGCGCCGCGAGTTTTCCATCGCGCTCGGCAATCGCCTGCGCGATCGCGGTGCGCTCAAGGATCAATTGATTAGCGGCACTCGGCGCGAGGGTGGGGATGCCCTGCCAGAGATAGAAATTCGACAACCGGCGGACACCGCTGATCTTGCCTTCGAGCAGCGGCGCACGCGCCATCAGCCAGATCTGATCGTGAAAGCGGTCGATGTAGCTGATGTAGGCCTTGCGCTGATGCTGCTCGGCCAGAGAGGACAGATCGGCGGGCGCCGCGATGCTCAGCAGCAGCTCGGCCTCCCGGCCTTCATAACGCTCGGCGGCCATCGACACGACAGCGCTCTCGATCTTGCTCGAGATGACGAAGAAGTCTTCGATCTCCCGAGCCGAAGGCACCACCACGCGGCAGCCGACATGCGGAATGACCTCGACATAGCCCGAAGCCCGCAGATGCGAAATGGCAGCGCTGACCGGCTGGCGGCTGATGCCGAACTCCTCGGCCAGCTTGTTGAAGGACAGCATCTCCCCAGGCTCGTAGTAACCCAGGGTCAAGCGCTGTTCCATGAGCGCGACGATCTGACCGGCCTTGCCGGTCGGATCGGGCATCTTGTTTCGGGACCCGCCGATCTCCGGCGCATTGCCATCCCAATCGGCACGGCGGGAGCGCTTGGAGCTTTCGGGCGTAACCATTGTTTGTCTCGTACCAGCGGAATCGGTTCGCAGGATAGCCATGGCCGCAGCGCCTTGGCTCGGAATTTTCGGCGAAGCACGGAAATATTCGCAGAAACCTCTATCTACCCGGAATTATCTCCGTTGAATCAATGGCGTGGCAATGCACAAATGCGCGGCACGATTTCCCGAGACGAACCGAAACAGCAGGAGATCAAGCAATGCCTTTGACCATTCGTGACAGCGCGCCCTCGTTCCCGGATGCCGGGCTGGCTGCGGCCATACCGCTGGCCAAGGTTTCATCGACAGCCAGCAACGGGCGCAGGTTGCCGCTTGAAACACTCGATCGGCTGAAGACCGATCTGCTCGATGGCGCGCTGACGCGCAGGGACGGTGATCTGCACCTCGGCGCCCGGAACATCTACACCGATCCGGAGCTGTTCGAACTCGAGATCAAGCACCTGTTTGAAGCGGGCTGGGTCTACGCCGCGCACGAAAGCCAGCTGCCGAAAGCCAACGATTTCCTGACCCTGAACATCGGCCGGCAACCGATCCTGCTGACTCGCGACAGCGAGGAGAAACTGCACGGCTTCTTCAACGCCTGCCTGCACCGTGGCGCGCGGGTCTGCCGTGAGAAGACCGGCAATCGCAAGGTCCACATGTGCCGATTCCACGGCTGGTGCTACAACCAGAAAGGCGCACTGGTGAACGTCACCAGCGAGGCCGAAGGTGCGTATCCCTCCGGCTTCGATCGGAAGGACCTCGGCCTGGTGCCGGTACCGAAAATCGAGAGCTATCGCGGCTTCATCTTCGTGTCGCTGAGCGCCGATGTTGAAGACCTGCGCACGCATCTGAACGATGCCGCGCGCTTCATCGATCTGCTGGTCGACCAGTCGCCCACCGGCGAGCTCGAAATCCTGCAGGGCGAGACCACCTACACCTATTCCGGCAACTGGAAGCTCGCCACCGAGAACGGTCTGGACGGTTATCACGTGCCCACCGTGCACGCGAACTATCTGATGACCACCCGCAAGCGCGCCGAAGATTCCGCAGCGGACCCGACCAAGACCTTCGATCTCTCCAACTGGGGCAAGGGCGAGGCCGGCTTCTTCGGTTTCGCCAATGGGCATGGCGTGTTGTACGGGCCTTATTTCAACTTCGAGGACCGGCCCAGCTATGCGCAGTACCCGCAATATGCGCAGCAGCACGGCAGCGAACATGCCGACTGGATGGTCAAGAAATTCCGCAATGTGCTGCTGATGCCGAACGTGCT
>NZ_CAISIQ010000330.1 GCF_903885465.1 uncultured Nevskia sp. | reverse complement strand
CCGGCTGGCGGCGACGGCGCAGCCAGTCGCGCCGGTAGTCGGGATTCCTGCGCAGGTACTCCCACGCCAGCGCGGGGCCATCGAGATGCAGCGTGTAGAGATACGCTGCGGTCGGATACCAGTGTGCGGCGCTCGAATCAGCCATGACGCAGCCTCCTGTCGATCAGCAGGAACGTCGCTATGGATTGCGGCTTGCGGGAGCTACCGTTTCAACATCAAACTGCCATCAAGATCGGGGTAAGCTGTAACTTGTGGTGTCAAGACCGATTCGCTCCGGTGCATTGCCAAAATCGTCTGAACGCGACGGCTGCACCGCCGGAAAATGGTGCGCAGCACTGGACACCGTGCCGCAGCCCGCGCCAAAGATCGTGACTGTTTCCAACACAGTCGCACCGCTTCGGTGCAAGAGTGCGGAATCAGACCCGCACGGTCTCGACTAAGACCGAAATAGTCACAATGCGTCCCGGCTGGACGGACTGCGCAGGGTTCGATCAGTCCGTGATCGAGCCGTTCTCCTGCGCCAGCCGGACGTACTCCGACAGCGGGCGTGCCGCCTGGAAATACCGATCCCGCCGCACCGGCAGCTTGCGCGGCCCGACGATGGCAGCCAGGTCGGACAACTTCACCGTCCCCAAGGCGGGCATCCCGATCCCCAGGTCGATCAGGCCGTAGGCCGTATCGCCATCGGCGGGATCGAGCGAGGCCAGCAACCAGGTCGCGTGCCCGTCCGGGGTGAACAGCCGCACAGTCGGCACCGGATCGGTGTCCTGCCCGGTGGCGCGGGCCTGGCCGTTGGCCAGCAACCGCGCCCGTTCTTCATCGGTGACAAGCGGGATCACGGCCGTGTCCCTTCCACGAATGAACGAAGCCGCCGAAGCGTATCCCCGTTTCCGCACGGATGCACAGATGCGCAAGTCCACGCATCCGCAGAAGCGTAGAGGCACGAAGGCGCATGTACGGAAGTCAGGAAAGACACGGATCAGGCTCTCCGCTTTTGAAGAAATCCGCCGAGGCGGATTTCTGTAAAGGCACGAAAACAGGTGAGATTGGATGAATGAGTTAAAGATAACGTGGTTTTAATTGTGTTGCGAATCGACGCTTCTGTCTATGCAGAAGCGACCCGTCCAGCGCGGCCGACCAGTCGGTGCCACTACCTTCGACGCCGAATTGGCCCAGGCCTTCGGCGCGGCGGTGCGTGCGCTGCGTACGGAACGCGGCATCGCCCAGGAGACGCTGGCCAACCTGGCGGGCATCGAGCGCTCGCACATGGGCAAGATCGAGCGCGGCGAACATGCGCCGACCCTGGCGGTGATCTTCAAGATCGCCGGTGCGCTGGAATGCAGTACCGCGGTACTGATGGCCGAGGCGGAAAGCCGACTTCAAGCCGCCGAGGCATAGCCGCTGGAAGGAAACACCCCGCCGCAACGGGCGGGGCGCTGCGGCCGTCAGGCCGCCTTGGGCTTGCTGCGCGACCAGATCAGGTCGTGCGTGCCGTCCTCGTTCTCGATCAGGCGGGCATACACCGTCGCCGGGAACGAAGGATCGTCGATGCTCACGGACAGGTACTCGCGCCCGGCCTCACTGGTCTTCTTCCACGCCGCGCCGACCTCGTGGCCGGCCGCCTGGAGGTGGAAATCGGGGGCGTTCTCGCT
>NZ_CAISIQ010000329.1 GCF_903885465.1 uncultured Nevskia sp. | reverse complement strand
TTCGCCGGCCGCGCCGCGCAGATTGATCGCCGCCAGGAAGCGGTCGACGAACACCTGGCCGATGTTGGGATCGCGGATCAGGCCCTGCGCCGCGTAATAGGTCTCGGCCACCGGGCTGATGCCGCCGCCCTGGCCGACCACGCTGCCGCGATCCGAAGTGAGCGGATCGGTGCTGATGGTCACCAGGGTGCCGGCGGGTATGGCGGCGGTCGCCGTCCAGGTGAAGCCGGCCTCGTTGCTCAGGAACGGCGAGCCGGCGACGTAGTTCTTGTCGGTGAACAGGATCTCGGTGCCCGCTGCCAGCGTGCGCAGCGGGGTGAACGCGAGGGCGTCCGGCGCATCGGCATTGGCGGCGACGAAGCGGATGTCGCCAGCGGCGAGCTTGCTGCCGCCGAATAGACGGCCATCGGTCAGCGGGAATGCGCTGGCGTCGTCGGTTGCCCAGTTCGCGGTGTCGCGAACCCGTGCCGCGAACGCGGCGAGATCGATGCGATCGAGCGAGCCGTTGTAGCGGGCGTTGTCCTGCTCGAAATGAATGTAAGCGTTCGCGGCCGACACCTCGGCCGGAATATCGCCAGCCGCGCCGCCCAGATTGATCGCTGCCAGGAAGCGGTCGACCGTGATCGCACCCGCTGCAGCATCGCCGATCGTGCCCTGGAAGGCGTAATAGGTTTCAGCGCTGGTGCTGATGCCGCCGCTGATGCCGCTGACCGCGCCGCGATCGGTGGCCAGCGTGTCAGTGGTGATGGTCACGAGGGTGCCGGCCGGCACTGCTTCGCTGGCCTGCCAGACAAACGCCGCTTCATTGACCGGGAACGTCGTGGCACCCGCAACGTAATCCTTGTCGGTGAATGCGATCTGGGTGCCGGCGATCAGATCACGCAGCACGACGAAGGCAATCGCATCCGGGGCATCGCCGTTTATCGCGGTGAACAGCAGATCACCGGCGGCGAGTTCGGTCATTGAACCGGCAGGCGGTGGTGGCGGTGCGGTACCGAACAGGCTGCCTTCAATGATCGGATAGCCGGTAGCGTCATTGCGCTCCCAGTTCGCCGGATCGCGAACCAGTGCCGCGAAAGCAGCCAGGTTGCTGCGATCGAGCGAGCCGGCATAGCGGGCGTTGTCTTCATCGAAATGGATGCTGGCGTTGGCCGCGGTGACCTCGGCCGGAATGTCGCCAGCGGCGGCGCCGAGGTTGACCGTCGCCAGGAAGCGGCTGACCGTGATCTGGCCCGCGCCAGCGTCGATGATCTGGCCCTGGAACGCGTAATAGGTTTCGCCCGAGGTGCTGACGCCGCCACCGACGCCGGTGACCACGCCGATATCGCTGAGCAGCGGATCGAGCTGCACGGTGACGATGGTGCCGGCGGCCACGTCGGCAGCCGCCGTCCAGGTGAACGCGGCTTCGTTGGTCGGGAACGTCGGCGACGAAGCGGCGTAATCCTTGTCGGTGAACTGCACGGTGGTGCCGGCGCTGACCGCACGCAGCAGCACGAAGGCGAGCGCATCGGTCGGGTCGCCATTGATGGCAATGAACTGCACATCGCCGGCATTGAGCACTGTGGCCGGCTGGCTGCCGCCGCTGCCGGCGGTGGTGAAGTTCAGCGCTTCGGCGCCGATCAGGCCGGCGAACGGATTGCCGGCGATGTCGGTGATCACGCCGCGCGCGATCTGGACGTTGTAGGCGGTGGCCGGGTTCAGATCGGCACTCGGGTTGATGTCGACGGTGTTGCCGCTGATCGTCACCTGGGTGATGTCGCCGACCGCGAGCGTCCGGACATCGCCGCCAGTGCCGGTAAGGATGATGCTGCCGCTGCCGGCCTTGACCGGCTCGTCAAAGCTCAGCAGCACGCGGCTGCCGGTGACGGCGATGGCGTTGTCGGCCGGCATCGTCGCGCTCAGCATCGGCGGCACGGTTTCCATGCGCGTGGTGAACGTGGCGCTGATCGCCGCCGAGGTGGTCGTGGCATTGGCGGTGGCGAGCACCAGCCCGGCCGGCGCGGTCACCGTGTAACTGGCTCCCGGTTGCAGGTTGGTGGCCAGATCGATGGCGATGGTGCTGCCGCTGATCGTCACCTGTTCGGCATCGCCGATCGCGACGGTCCGCGTATCGCCAGCGCCGTTGCTGATCGTGAAGCTGCCGGTGCCGGCGCGGATCGCTTCGGCAAAGCTCAGATACAGCTTGCTGCCGGTGCCGACGCTGGTCACCGCGGTGGTCGGCTCGTAGACCCAGAGCTGCGGCCGGCCAGCGCCGCCGCCGAGTTCGTTGACCAAGTAGATGACGTTGTTTTCGTCGATGGTCACGCCTTCATGCTGCGGCGGCAGGCCGACATCGAGCCGGCTGAGAATCACGCCGCTGCGATTCATCTTCAGCAGCGCGCCGTTCTCCTGACCGAGGATCAGCAGATCAGCGTAGTCAGCCGCGGTGCTCGGCAGGATGTTCGAGAGTGCTGCGACATCTGCCAGATCGCTGAAGCCGGTCAGCGCCGGATCGAACAGATTGGTCGAGTCGACGGTGATCGCCGAGCCATTGGACGCGCTGCCGGTCGCGAAATCGGCGGTGGTCTGGAACACGCCGAGCGGGGTCTTTTCCTTGACCAGGATGTAGCCGCCGGTCAGCGGATCGAAGGCCACGCCTTCAAGGCCGATGTTGCCGATGGTGGTACCGAGCTTGACCTGACGGATCGCAGCAGGTGCCAAGGTGGTGTTCGGCGTGTAGGTGAACCGGGCAAGCTGGCGATAACGCTCTTCGGCGACGACGAACTCGTTGCCGCCGACCCAGGCGATGCCTTCCGGGTCGTACAGGAAGGTGCCCTGCGGCATCGAGGCATCGGCCGGCAAGGTCATGGAGTCGACGAACTCGCCGTTGCGCCGCACCTGGACGATGCTGGTGCCGTGATCGCTGGCAATGAACAAGGTGCCGGTCGTGCGGTTGTAAGTCACCGCCGAAGCTTCGGCAGCGAGCAGATTGCTGCCGCTGCCGACTGGCAGATCGTACTGGGCTGCCAGCGTGTAATTGGCGAGGTCGAGCGACTGGCCCGGTGCGGTGAAGGCAACCGTTGGCGCGGCCAGTACCGTGGGTACCGGCGTCGGAGGCGGCGAGCTGTCGCCGTCCTGATTGTCGTCGCAGGCAGCGATGCCGAACGCCGTGACCACGGCCAGCGTGCTGCGCGCAAAACCCTTCTGCCAACTCGTCCGCTGTAGCCGCATGTCCCTACCTCGTTGTTGAGCGAGCGCCGGAACCTAGGGTCGAGTTGTTGCAGATCGTTGACGGAGAGATGACAGCCGAGATCACCAACAGCCGGCCGAACGCTCGATCGCAGTCAGATCAAGGCTCCGCCGGAATTCAGCCAGCGAAGACAGCGCCGCGATCAGCGATCAAGCGCGGTAAACGCCTTGTGAAAGGCGCCGTGAACCGCGCGTCAACGCTCAGCTCAGCTTGGCCAGCTGCTGCGTCAGATACGAACTGGTGGAACTGAGCTTGGACATCAGCGTATCGAGCGCCGTGAACTGCGCGCGGGTGCGCGCCTCATACGCCTGGATGCGGACATCGACGGCAGTCTGCTGCGTGCCCAGATCTTTCAGCCTTGCGTTCAGGCCATCGGTCTTGGCCTGCAGCTGGCCATCGTCGGCGAGCAGCGTCTTGGTCAGTGCCGACATCTTGGTCGCCAGACCATCGGTGCCGGCAAACAGGCGCTGCACGGCGGCGAAATCGGTGCTGGTCGCCTTGTTGAACTTGGTGGTGTCGGAGATCAGCGTGCCGTCAGCGGAAGTGGTGATGCCGATCGCCGACAGGGTCTTGTAGGCGCCGGCCGAATCGGCGCTGCCGCCGATGACATTGCGCAGCTGCTGGGTGGCCGACAACACCGTGGAATCGCCGAGCAGGATGCCGGCGGTCTTCGCGACCGGATCGAACTTGGTCTGCGTGGCGATGAACTTGACGACGTTGTTGTAGGCGTTGACGAAGGTCGCCACCGCCGCTTCCGAGGCTTTCGAATCAAGACCCACGGTCAGCACGGTACTGGTGCCCGGCGCGGCCTTGGCCAGGTTCAGGGTCAGGCCGTCGACGGCGGTGGTCACCGCATTGCTGCTGCTGGTGGTGGTGAAGCCATCGACCTTGACCACGGCATCGGCTGCAGGCTGGGACTCCGTGGTGTTGAAGATCGTACTGCTGACGCTGACCGCGTTGGCCGTACCGGTGGCGCGGCTGGTCAGCAGCAACCGGGCGCCGCCGCCATCGGAAACGATGGCCGCCCCGACGCCGCTGTTGTCGCTGGCGGCGTTGATCTTGTCGCGCAGGTCGGCGAGCGTATTGGCGGGGCTGGTGAGATTGACGGTGAATGACTTGCCGCCCACGGCGATCGTGACATCGCCATCACCGACGGTGGCGCTGCTGCTGGCGTACGAATCGCTGGCGCGCTTGTTCGCCGCAGCCAGCGAAACGACTTCCACCGAGTAGTTGCCGGCCACCGCCTTGTTCTCGGCGCTGGCGGTGAAATAGTCGGCCGTGGCCGGCGTCGCCGTCAGCTTGCCGAGGCTGCTGGCGGCGCCATTGCTGCCCGGCAGCAGCGCGTTCGAAGCGGTCTGCAGATTGGCCATTGCCGAACGGAAATTGGCCAGTGCCGAGATCGAGGTATTGGCTCGCGTCGTCGCGATCGAGATGCGTTGATCGGCCGGGCCGCGCTCGGCGGCAACCAGTTGCGAGACGATGCTGGCGACATCGAGCCCGGAGCCGATGCCGGCGGAAGTGATGGCGGCCATGAAATTCTCCTTAAGCGATGCGCTTGATCAAGGTGCCCAGCGCCTCGTCGAGTGCTTTCGAAACGCGCAGCGCTTCCTCGGTCGGCATCTGCCGCAGCACCGTGCCGTCCTTGGCATCGACGACCGACACCACGGTGCGGCCGCTGTCTTCGTCGATGCTGAAACGCAGATCGGTGCGGCTGTCCTTGAAACGCTGATTGAGATCGTCGACCGCCTGCGCAAGCTGCGCGGGCTGGGCGGCAATATCGGTAGCCGCCGTGCTCGATGGCTGAAGCACGGCCGGAATGGAATTCGTCTGCGCCGAGCCCGGCACAGCGATGACGGAAACGGCAAGACGATCCACGCCCCCACTCATCATGGGGGCCTGGATCGCGCTGACTGCAGTACTGGTCAGGGACATGGTGCTTTCCCTCTGAAAAAATCCAGACTCCGGCCTGTCGTTCCCGATCAGAACGACAAGCCGAAGGCTGGACCCGTCCTACCGTTTTAGCGGAGCAGGCTCAACACGCTCTGCGGAGCCGAATTGGCCTGCGACAGGATCGCAGTGCCGGCCTGCTGCAGGATCTGGCCGCGGGTCAGTGAAGCGGTTTCCTTGGCGAAGTCGGCATCCTGGATGCGGCTGCGTGAAGCCGACAGATTCTCCGACGTCGAAGCGATGTTCGAGACCACCGAGCTGAAGCGGTTCTGGATCGCACCGAGGTTGGCACGGGCCGAGTTGATCTGGCCGAGTGCCGAATCAATCTGCTTGATCGCCAGCGAGGAACCGGCGTAGCTCGACAGATCCAGCGAGGTCAGGCCGGTGGTGGTGCTCGCCGTGCCGGTAACGCCGGTGGCGCCATCGAAACCGGTGGCCGTGCCGTCATCGGTACCGCCGACGGTGATGGTGGACTCCGAGCTCAGCACGATCTTGCCGGTCGAGGCATCGAAAGCGGCATTGACGCCGGTGGTGGTCGAGTTGTTGTTAATCGCATCGACAACCTGGCCGACGCGCTGCTGCGAAGTGCCGGCAGCGCCGATCTGGGTGCTGATGTCGGTGCCGTTGATGGTCAGCGTGCCGGCCACCGGGGCGGTCAGGACGCTGATGCCGGAGACGGCGCTGGACTGGGCGCTGGCCGAGGTCACCGAGCCGAGCGCCGCCGTGTTGGCGTCGACCAGCGAGCTGACGGTGATCGTTTCGCCGGCATTCGCACCGACCTGGAACACGGCCGACGTGAAGCTGCCGTCGATCAGCGAAACACCGTTGAACTTGGTCTGATTGGCAACGCGATCGACTTCACTGAGCAGCTGCGTGGCTTCACCCTGCAGCGCGGCACGGTCGGTGGCGCTGTTCGAGGCATTCGCCGACTGCACGGCCAGTTCACGGACACGCTGCAGGTTGTTGGTGACTTCGCCCAGCGCGCCTTCAGCGGTCTGCGCCAGCGAGATGCCGTCATTGGCATTGCGCGAGGCGACATCGAGGCCGCGGATCTGCGAGGTGAAGCGATCAGCGATGGCGAGGCCGGCGGCATCGTCCTTCGCGCTGTTGATGCGCAGGCCCGACGACAGGCGCTGCAGGGAAGTGTTCAAGGCGCCCTGAGACGACGACAGATTGCGCTGCGCGTTCAGAGACGCCACGTTGGTGTTGATGATTGCGGCCATGGTCATTGCTCCTGGTGAGGTGGGTCTCGGCAGGTCTGATCCGTGTCGAGGGTGCTGCGAGAAAGCGGGGAAAGATGGGTTTGCTTCGGTGCTGCCGTGCTGCTCTTGGAGGATTTAGCGGTCCGCCCCGGCAAAACTTGACTCGCAGCGGATTGACACCGACCAGCGGTAGCGCCGCGCGGAAGTTCGGTGGTGAGCAAGCGTTTTGCGGCGGCATGAGAGTCGATGGCCGCGGCCTTACGGAAGCTCCAAGCCATTGTCGACAATAGATTTTTCTGTAATTCGTCTGCGGGCGCTTGCACATCGCGACCCAGCGAAGCGCTGCAAGCTGCGATCGAAGGTCCGAGTGCCCGACGCTTTTTCTCGGCTTGGCTATCTGGCAGCGCTAGCGCACTTTTCTTCAGATGCCTGCCGCACCGTCATTGCCGCGCAGGCCGGCATGACGCGCTTTGATGCGCTTTTCTTACTTGAAAGACGGCATGCGATGACCTCGCAGACACCCCGCTGCGGCTCGTTGGCAATGAACGCGCAGCGGCAAGGCTATGACGGGATGCGTAGTACCTGCTTTCTCGCCCGCAAGCGGCAATCAGCGCCCCGGCGGCCCGAAACCCGGCGGCATGCGGCCAGCCAGTGCCCGCATCATCTTGGCCATGCCGCCGCCCTGGAGCTTCTTCATCATCTCCTTGGTCTGGTCGAACTGGCGCATCAGCTTGTTCACTTCCTGCACTTCAAGGCCGGCGCCCTGGGCGATGCGCTTCTTGCGCGAGGCCTTGATCAGATCCGGAAAGCGGCGCTCCTGCTTGGTCATCGAATTGATGATCGCGACCGCGCGCTTGATCTCCTTCTCCGGCTTCACGTTCTTCATCTGCGCCTGCAGCTTGGCGCCGCCGGGCAGCTTCTCGAGCATCGCGCCCATGTCCCCCATCTGTTCCATCTGCGCCATCTGCTGACGGAAATCTTCGAGGTCGAAGCTCTTCTTGTTCTTGAGCTTGGACGCCAGCTTGGCGGCAGCTTCGGTATCGACCTTGCGGCTGGCTTCCTCGATCAGGCCAAGCATGTCGCCCTGGCCGAGGATGCGCGCGGCGATGCGATCCGGATGGAACACTTCGAGCGCGCCGGACTTCTCGCCGACGCCGATGAACTTGACCGGCTTGCCGGTGACATGGCGTACCGAAAGAGCCGCACCACCGCGCGAGTCGCCGTCGGTCTTGGTCAGGATCACGCCGGTCAGCGGCAGGCGATCGGCAAAGGCCTTGGCGGTGTTGGCGGCGTCCTGGCCGGTCATCGAGTCGACGACGAACAGGGTTTCGACCGGGTTCAGCGCGGCGTGCAGAGCCGCGACTTCCAGCATCATTTCCTCGTCGATGCCGAGGCGGCCGGCAGTGTCGACGATCAGCACATCGGCGAACTGCAGCTTGGCGTGGGCTAGCGCCGCCTTGGCGATCTCGACCGGCGATTCGCCGACCTTCGACGGGAACCATTCGACGTCGACCTGGCCGGCGACGACGCGCAACTGCTCGATGGCCGCCGGGCGATAGACGTCGCAGGAGACGACGATGACTTTCTTCTTGTCGACTTCGCGCAGGCGCAGCGCCAGCTTGCCGGTCGTCGTGGTCTTGCCCGAACCCTGCAGGCCGGCCATCAGGATCACGGCGGGCGGCTGGGTGCGCAGGTTCAGCGGTTCGGCGGTGCCGCCGAGCGTCGCGGTCAGTTCCTGCTGCACAACGCGGAGCATCGACTGGCCCGGCGTCAGGCTTTCAGTGACTTCGGTGCCGACCGCGCGCGCCTTGACCTTCTCGATGAACTCGCGAACCACCGGCAGCGCCACATCGGCTTCGAGCAGCGCCATGCGCAGCTCGCGGGCAGCGGTGTTTACTTGGTCTTCGGTCAGGCGACCCTGGCCGCGCAGCGCATCGAGCGTGCGGGTCAGGCGGGAACTCAGATTCTCGAACATGGGCAGACGTCGGTTGGGTATTGCGGGACGGCGCGATTATGCAGGAGGGCGCGGCGTGAACTGCTTCATCTCGCGCCGGAACCAGCGAAAAGCTATCTCACGTAAAGACGCAAAGACGCGGAAAGAATCAAAATTTTTACTGCTCAGGCTTTTCTTTGCGGCTTTGCGTGAGCCCGGCTTTTGCCTTTAGACGACGATCTCGTCGCCGATCCGCAAGTGCCGGTACTGCCAGCCGGCCAGCGCCACGGTGCATTGCTCGGTGATCAGCGTTTCGGAGCCCGGCTTGGCGTGGGTCAGATGCAGCATCGGCCGATGCCTGAGCTTGCCCAGCTCGCTGCCGAGACGGGCCGGCGTGAAATGCCTCGCCCGCTGCGCCAGCGCGTCCTCGTGATTCGGGAACGCCACTTCGATCATCAGATGATCGAGGCGCGGCAAGGCATTGAGGAAGTCCCAGATCCGGTCATGGGCAAAGGTATCGCCACTGAACGCGAACACACCGCGGCCATCGTCGACGACGAAACCCACCGCCG
>NZ_CAISIQ010000328.1 GCF_903885465.1 uncultured Nevskia sp. | reverse complement strand
GACGCAGACCATCGAGATCGAATGCTTCGTCAAGGCCAGCGAGATTGCATTCCCGCTATTGGAAAAGCCTTACATCCTCGAGCCGGTGGGCAAGAGCGAGAAGGTCTATGCGCTGCTGCGCGAATCGATGTTGACTGCCGACGTGATCGGCATCGCCCGGATCATCATGCACACCAAGGAATACCTCGCGGCCTTGATGCCATTGGGTTCGGCCTTGATGCTCAACACCATCCGCTGGGAAAGCGAAATCCGCTCGACCGAAGGCTTGAAGCTGCCCGCTGCCGGCAAGGCCGCAGCCAGCCTCAAGGCCGGCGAACTGAAAATGGGTGCGCAGCTCATCCACGACATGACCGCGAAGTGGCAGCACAAGGACTACACCGACAGCTTCAGCACCGCGATCAACAAGCTGGTCAGCCGCAAGATCAAGGCCGGTGAAACCGAGCACGTGGAGCCGATCGAGGAAGCCCCGGCCGAAGCACGGGGTTCCAACGTCATCGACCTGACCGAACTGCTCGCCAACAGCCTGGCGAAGCGCAAGCAAGGTGCAAGCTCGGCGCAGCCTGAAAAGGTGGCGAAGAAGGCAGCACGGAAGAAGGCTGGCTAAGGCTGTTCCAGAGCGGCCGGCTCGTCTGCGATTGCAAGCGAGTCGTCCGCCGCTTCCTTGGGTTGCTCCAGCACGTCCTCGACATAGGCCATGCGGACGATGGTGATGACCACCGCGAGGATCGGCGTTGCCAGCACGATGCCGATGATGCCGAACAGCATGCCGAGCACGGTCTGCGACAGGATCGACATCGCTGGCGGCAGGCTGCTGGTCTTTTCCTGAATGCGCGGATCGATGACATAGCCATGGATCATCTGCACCGCCAGGAACAGCACGGCGACCCAGATCATCGTTTGCGGGTCGCCGTTGGCCGCCACCATCAAGGCTGGTACCGAACCCGCGAAGGCGCCCACGTAGGGCACGAAATTCAGCAAGCCGGCGATCAGGGCCAGCAATGGCGCAAGCGGCACGCCCAACACCGTCAGGCCGACATAGACCAGGACGGTGACGAAGGCCATGCCGATCGCCTGTCCCAGCAGCCAGCGGCTCAGCATTGCACCGCAGGCGTCGATGATTTCGCGCACGCGCTCACGACGCTCCGGCGGAAACAGCCGAACGGCGCCGTTGACATACGAGTCAGGATCACCGGCGAAGTAAAGGCCTGCGGCGACCGCAACCAGCAAGGCGCCGAGTGCGCCGAAGATTCCCATCACCGCCCCACCCGCCTGACTCACCGCCTCGCCACCCTGCCCGGCGTTGAGTCGTTCGAGCAGCTGACGACCCCAGCCTCGTTGATCGAGCCATCCATGAGCTTCCTTCTGCCAGGTCATCAACTGGGCGCCGAGTTGCTGGCCTTGATCGACCAGACTCGGGCCACTGAAGATGCCCAGCACCAGCAGAAACGCGAGAACTACCAGGCAAACGATGCCCAGGGCTGCGGTGGTTGATACGCCCGTCCATCGCTTGACCGCTCTGGCGAGAATGCTGAACGCCACGGCGATCAGGGCTGCCGCGAACACCAGCAGGAGAAATCGGCCAATCACCGCAAACAGCAAGACCAAGCCGACGGCCCAGGCGATGTTCTTCAGCACCGTGGCAATGTCGATGCCCTGCGCACGACTTTGTAAATGACTCATTTCTGTTGGGTGTCCAGGCACGACAATGGGAACCGGTAATCGGTCAGGTTGTTTTCGCGAACGACTCTTCTGCCTCTGGCAGCCGCGCCCAGCGCGACAAGATCGAAGTCCGTCGGCTGACCAGCCGTTGGCAACGCGATGTGCACCGCGCATGCCCGCGCCGCGCGCGAAACGATCTGCAAACCCTTGCGCCTACTTTCTCGCCGGCTTCCTGGCCGCACGGCGGCTGCTCAATGCATTGATGAATTGAAGGAATGCCGCCTCGTCGACCTTCAAGCCGCGTTTGGGTTTTGTCGGGATCGCGCTGCCCAGCCGCCCTTCCAGGTAGGCATCCAGCACCGCCGGATGCACATAGCACTTGCGACAGACCGCAGGCGTGTTGCCGAGGCCCGCAGCAATATCCTTGATGACCTCGACGACGCGGCGCACCGTCGGCACTTCGTCCGCAGACTTGCCCAGCGGTTTGCGTAGCGCCCGGTAAGCCATGACGCTACCAGCCCAGGTTCGGTAATCCTTGGCCGTGAACTCGGCGCCGGCGGCGTTTCGCAGGTAGTCGTTGACGTCTGCAGAGCCCAGGGTGCGGCGCTCGCCGGCTTCGTCGAGATACTGGAACAGCTCCTGACCCGGCAGTTCTCTGCACCGCTTGATGATGCGAGCCAGCCGCGCGTCCTCAACACCGGCCTCGTGACGGACGCCGCTCTTGCCGACGAACGAGAAGCTCAAACGACTGCCGGCAATACCGACATGACGATTGCGCAGCGTGGTCAGGCCGAAGCTGCCGTTGTCGCGTGCATATTCGTCATTGCCAACGCGAATCAGCGTGGTCTCGAGTAGTCGAACAATGACGGCGAGCACCTTGTCGCGCGGCAGTCCGGCAAGGCGCAGATCCTGTTCGACTCGTCGGCGGATCGCCGGCAGACGCGAGCCGAACGCCTGCATGCGGTCGTACTTGCTGCTGTCGCGCACCGCTCGCCAGCGTACGTGATAGCGGTACTGCTTCCGGCCGCGCGCATCGCGCCCGGTCGCCTGGATATGGCCGTTGGGATGAGGACAGATCCAGACCTGCTGATAAGCAGGAGGAATGGCCAGCTTGCGCAGACGGTTCAGGATGTTTTCATCGACGATCAGCACGCCATCCTTGCCCCGGTAACGAAAGCCTTGCTTGTATTTTTCGCGGACGATGCCGGGTTTCTGATCGCTGACATGGATCAGCCCTGCTTCCTGAGCCGACAAGCGCTCCGGACTCAACAAGCTGACGGTCGCAAGGTCCATGACGTCTTTCGGAGCTAGCGGCGAGAAGCCCGACGGATGATGCCGATGAGCACGACGAGCAGCGCCGTCATGACGACGGCGCGCCCTTGCGGATCATGCGGATGAGGAACCGGCAAATCTGCTTCGGAGCCAAGGGCTGCCTGGTCAGCATTCTCACCTCGTGCCTGCAAGCTGCCGTACTGCGCCATGGCCGCCGTGTTGCGGATCTGTTCGATCTGGCGTCGGATGGAAGCGATGTGCTCTCTCGCTGACTTCGCACATTGCACCAGCTCCCCAGCATTGCTGGTCAGGCGACGAGCATCCTCCAGCAGACTGCCGGCAGCCGCTTGACCCTTGTTCTGCTGAAAGCCATTGCCCATTGTCTTCGTCTGATCTCAGCCGAGACGGCTTTCGGCAAACGCCCAATTGGCAATGCTCCAGTACCGCTCCAGATACTTGGGCCGTGCATTTCGGTAGTCGATGTAATAGGCGTGCTCCCAGACGTCGCAGGTCAGAAGCGGCTTGGCATCGGTCGTCAGCGGCGTCGCAGCACCTTGCGTGTTGACGATTGCGAGGCTGCCATCCGGCTTCTGCACCAGCCAGGTCCAGCCCGAGCCGAAGTTTCCTACCGCCGTCTCTTCGAACTTGGTCTTGAAAGCGTCGACACTGCCGAAGCTCTGGCTCAAGGCCGAACTGATCTTGTCGCCGGGCGCGATGGCATCAGGCGTCAGGCTGTTCCAGTAGAAATCGTGATTCCAGATTTGCGCGGCATTATTGAAAAGCTTGCCGGAAGCTTTCTTGACGGTGTCTTCAAGGCTTGCCTGCTCGAACTCGGTACCCGCGATCAGCTTGTTGGCGGTTTCGACATAGGTCTTGTGATGCTTGCCGTAGTGAAACTCGAGGGTTTCCTTGGAAAGCGCCGGCTGCAGCGCATCCAGGGCATAAGGCAGCTTAATCAACGTAAAGGGCATCGCGCTTCTCCTGATGGATCGGTGTGCCGCTGAACGAGCAAGTGCCGGTCCCGGCGAAACGGTAGTTGCTGAAGCAAAGTGGGCGTTGTCCGAGGCGCAACTCCGCAGCGCTCGTCCGGACATCGGCGCAGTGCTACCGTCTTTTCGGTTCCGCAAACAGAGCAAGTGACCCGATGGCCATCCATGATTCCTACCCGATCGGCACGCCCGGACAGCCTTGGGGTGCCGCCGAAGTGTCGGCCTGGCGTGCAGAGCGCAGCATCAAGCGCAGCTACGCGGCGGACGTGCTGCGAGTGATCGACACGCTGCGTGACCGCTACGAGGTCATCCAGTACGGCCAGCTGGACTACGACCCAGATCGCTACCCGCTGTTCGCGATCAAGAGCCGCGACTGGCGCGACACGCAGCCCAGCGTGTTGATAACCGGCGGCGTGCACGGCTACGAAACCAGCGGCGTTCTCGGCGCCCTTCGCTTTGTCGACCGCCATGCCGAACGCTATCGAGGCCGGGTCAATCTGATCGTTGCGCCCTGTGTCAGCCCCTGGGGCTACGAGACTATCCAGCGCTGGAACATGCATGCCGTCGACCCCAACCGGTCGTTCCGCGAGCCCAGCCCGGCGCAGGAAGCGGAAGCGTTGATGCGTCTGGTCGCGCCGCTGCGTGAGCGCGTGCTCGTGCATGTCGATCTGCATGAAACCACCGATACCGATGAGTCCGAGTTTCGTCCGGCACTCGCGGCTCGCGATGGCATCGCGCATGTTCCGGGCGAGATTCCTGATGGCTTCTATCTGGTCGACGATATCGAGCAACCGCAGCCTGCGTTCCAGCAGGCAGTGATCGCCGCGGTGGCCGAGGTCACGCACATCGCACCGGCCGATCACGACGGCAAGATCATCGGCTCAGTGGTCGTCGCACCCGGCGTGATCCGCTATCCGCTGAAGCAGCTTGGGCTCTGTGCCGGCATCACCAGCGCGCGCTACAAGACGACGACCGAGGTCTATCCCGACAGCCCGCGCGCAAGCTCCGAGCAATGCATCGCCGCCCAGGTCGCAGCCGTGATCGCCGCCATCGACTACACGCTGGCTCATTGAGCGGATGCTTGTCGATTACCTGAATCAAGCGTCCAGCAACTCCCGATTCCTCACCGCGCCCTTGTCGGCGCTGGTGGTCAGAGCGGCGTAGACCTTCAGCGCCGTGCTGACCTGGCGCTTGCGGGCCAGCGCCGGCTTCCAGCCTTTCGCAAGCTGTGCGGACCGTCGCTGCGCCAGCGTGCTGTCGTCGATCTCGATCTTGATGATCCGCTGCGGGATGTCGATCAGGATCGTGTCGCCGGTCTCGATCAGCGCGATGTTGCCGCCCTCGGCGGCCTCGGGCGAGACATGGCCGATCGACAAGCCCGCGGTGCCACCGGAGAAGCGGCCATCGGTGATCAAGGCGCAGTGCTTGCCGAGGCCTTTCGACTTCAGATAGCTGGTCGGATAAAGCATCTCCTGCATGCCCGGGCCGCCACGGGGACCTTCGTAGCGAATGATCACGGCGTCGCCGGCTTTTACCTGGCCGGCGAGGATCGCTTCCACCGCCGCGTCCTGACTTTCGAAGACCACGGCCGGGCCGCGGAACACCAGCAGACTGTCATCGACACCAGCGGTCTTGACGATGCAGCCGCGCTCCGCGAGGTTGCCGGACAGTACCGCTAGGCCACCGTCGGCACTGAAGGCGGAGGCCGCCGAACGAATACAGCCTTTCGCTCGATCGAGATCAAGATCCGGATAACGGCAGTCCTGCGAGAACGCGCGCTGGGTCGGGATGCCGGCCGGGCCGGCGCGAAAGAATGTCTGTACCTCGGCATCGCTGCTGCGCATCACGTCCCAGCGCTCGAGTGCTGCGGCCAACGTGGCCGAGTGCACGGTGGGCACCGAGGTATCGAGCAAGCCGGCGCGATCCAGTTCACCGAGGATCGCCATGACGCCGCCGGCGCGATGCACGTCTTCGAGATGCATCGCGCTCGATGGCGCGACCTTGCACAGGGTGGGTATCCGTCGTGACAGCCGGTCGATGTCCTGCATCGCGAAAGCGATACCGCCTTCCTGCGCAGCGGCGAGCAGATGCAGCACGGTGTTGCTCGAACCGCCCATGGCGATATCCAGCGACATCGCATTCTCGAAGGCCGCCTGGCTGGCGATGTTGCGCGGCAGTGCACGCTCGTCGTCGTCCCGGTAGTAACGAAGCGCCAGTTCGACGATCCGCCGCCCGGCTTCGCGGAACAGCTTTTCGCGATCGGCATGCGTGGCCAGCAGCGAGCCATTGCCGGGCAGCGCCAGGCCCAGAGCCTCGGTCAGGCAGTTCATCGAATTGGCGGTGAACATGCCCGAGCAGGAACCGCAGGTGGGGCAAGCCGAGCGCTCGATGGTCTGCACGTCGGCATCGGATACTGAGGAATCGGCGGCGGCGACCATCGCATCGATCAGGTCCAGCGATACCGGCTTGCCGGCCAGCATGGTGCGGCCGGCTTCCATCGGCCCGCCCGAAACGAAGATCACCGGGATGTTCAGACGCAGCGCCGCCATCAGCATGCCCGGCGTGATCTTGTCGCAGTTCGAGATGCAGACCAGGGCATCGGCGGTGTGCGCATTGCACATGAACTCGATGCTGTCGGCGATCAGGTCACGCGACGGCAGGCTGTAGAGCATGCCGTCATGGCCCATGGCGATGCCGTCGTCGACGGCGATGGTGTTGAACTCCTTGCCGACGCCACCGGCCTTGTCGATCTCGCTGATCACCAGCTGGCCAAGATCTTTCAGATGCACATGGCCGGGCACGAACTGGGTGAAGGAATTGGCCACCGCGATGATCGGCTTGCCGAAGTCACCGTCTTTCATGCCGGTGGCTCGCCACAGCGCGCGAGCGCCGGCCATGTTGCGGCCGGCGGTACTGGTGCGGGAGCGGAGAGCGGGCATCGATAGCGTCCTGTCAGGTGGCCGGCGGTGCGGCGATGGCAGGATTCTGGTCGGCGTCTTCTATACTGGCCAATACAATTGATAACCATCCGGTATAGGGATCACGAATAGTGGATCTGCGACAGCTCAAGTACTTCATCGCCGTTGCCGAGGAGCGCAGCTTCTCGCGCGCAGCGTTGCGCCTGCATGTGTCGCAGCCACCGTTGTCGACCCAGCTCAAAGCGCTCGAGGATGAACTGGGTGTGCGGCTGCTGGACCGGACCAATCGCGGCGTCAGCCTGACCGCCGCTGGCCAGGTGTTCTTCGACGAGATGCGCGCCGTGCTCGCCCGGCTGGAACGCGGCAAGGAGATGGCCCGCAACGCCGGGCGCGGCGATGTCGGCAGCTTGTCGATCGGTTTCGTGTCGATCGCCGACTACGGCATCCTGCCGCCGGCGCTGAAGGAATTTCGCAGCCTGTATCCGAGGGTGGAAGTGCATCTGCACGAACTGACCACGGACGCCCAGGTTCGCGAGATCCGCGCCGCCCGCCTCGATCTCGGTATCGGCCTCGGGCCGCTCGACGCGCCGGATCTTCATTTCGAAGCCGTAGCGCAGGAGTTGCTGCTGCTGGCGGCACCGACCGGGCATCGCCTGACTCGAGGCGACAAGGCGGTTGACCTCAAGGCCATGGCCAACGAAAGCTTCATCGTCCCGCCGCGAGACATCGCACCGGGCCTGTTCGACCTGATCATCGGCCAATGCCGTGCCGCGGGCTTTGCGCCGCGCATCACGCAGCAGGCGCGTCAGATGCAGACCGTGATCAGCCTGGTCGCCTGCGGCATGGGCTTCGCGCTGGTGCCGGCTTCCGTGCAGAACCTGCGCCGTCAGGGCGTTCAATATCGGCCGCTGCAGGGTCCGGCCGCCACGATCGAACTCGGCATCCTGAGACCACGTGACGACGATGATCCGGTCAGCAGGAACTTCGTCGCGACCTTGTTGCGGGTGGCGCAGACGGCCGATATTCCGAGCCGCTGATCGCTCGGATCATCCGATCAGAGCGGGTTCGGCGCGCAACAAGGCCGGCGGCACAACGACCTCGACGCAACCCGTCGTGACGTCATAGACCAGACCGGTCACCGTGAATCCGCCGGGCAGCTGGGGATTGGCCTTCAAGGCGGAGACATCGATGGCAACCGCCTGGTAGGGATCGGTGATAGCCAGTGCGTCGAGATCGGTGACGGCCACGCCGAGGTATTTCGCCAGCAGTTCCGGGGCGTGATGGAAGCAGCCGGTGATGCCGCAGTCGGTGTGGTGCAGAACGACGAGGTTCCATCCCGCGCCCACGTCCTTGCCAGCGGCCTGCGCCACGGCGCGGAGCACGGCCATGGTCTGAAAGATGACCTTGTCGACCCGGCCGCCGATGTTGCGGATGATCGCGGCTTCGCCGGCCTGCAGCTTGAAGATGTCGACAGGATCGACGCGAGGATCGACGCAGCCGATGATCAGGGTGGCCATCGATGGCAGGATCTTCAGGCCGGGCGAGAAACCGTTGATGGCAAAGGCTGCGTTTCGCTGGGTCAGCGTTTCAATCACGTTCACGGGCAACTCCAATGGCATGAGGGAAGCCGAGTCACGCCGCTTCCAGAAAATCGATCACCAGCTTGGCGAAGAGCTCGGGCTGCTCCCATTGCATGAAATGCCCTGCGTCCAGCGGGATCAGGTCCAGTCCCTTGGCAAACCGCCCCTCCTGACCCTGGAACAACTCCGGGCCGATGCAGCCGTCGCGCAGGCCGTAGAGCATGCGAGTGGGCGTCGTGACTGGCGCAAAGATCAGCCGTCGCGACAGGGAACTGATAAGGCTGTGCGGAAGCTGCCGGTAGTACGAGAGTGCCGCTTTCAGCCGCTGCGGATCCTGGAAGTTTTCCTTCAGTGGACGCATTTCCGCCTCCCCGAAGTTCCAGCCTGGTGACCATTCGCGGATCAGCTGTTCGATCCACGCGAAGTCCTTGCGCGGAATTTCCCACTCGGCCAGCCACGGCAGCTGGAAGCGCAGCATGTAGCTGGATCGGATCAGTTGCCGGAGCCGGATGTTGAGCAGGAAATGCCCGGTATGTGGCACACCCGCCGTGATCATTCGGACAATACGCTCTGGCGCGAGATTGGAGGTGGCGTAAGCGGTGACGGCTCCCCAGTCATGGCCGACGATCGAGAAGCGATCGACACCGAGCGCATCGGCAAGGCCAAGCGCATCCTTGGCTGAAGCTTCCACGCGGTAGTCGCCGTCTGGCGCTATTGCGCTGTGCGCGTAGCCGCGCAGCGCTGGTGCCACGGCTCGATACCCTGCCGCTGCCACCTGGTCGAGGATCGGCAGGAAGCCGCGATAGGTATCCGGGAAACCGTGGATGAACATCACCAGCGGCCCCTCTCCGCGGCTGACATAGCCCACGTCCAGGCCGTTCGATGCGATGCGGCAGTGTTTGATTTCGTCCGTTGCCAAGGTCGCTCCCCGTGGGCCGTCGCGATCCGCAGGTATTGCGAAAGCTGGCCGGTTTTCATACTGGTTGGTACAGTATTAGTTCACGCCCTTTCTATTTGTGCAAGATGGTACAAAACGAAATCAGTCGATCGCGGGGCCGCCCTCGAAACTACGATCCGGACGTGGCACTCGCTCGCGCCACCGATGCGTTCTGGTCGACCGGCTTTTCCGGGACTTCGCTGGACCGGCTGTGCGAAGCCACCGACATGAATCGCCCCAGCCTCTATCTGGCGTTCGGCGACAAACGCGCGCTGTATCTCGCGGCGCTCGGCAAGTACATCGAACAATCCAGCCAGGCCATCGCCGCGGCACTCGACTACGAAGTTACACTCGCCGTGGCGCTGACACAGCTCTACGAGTTCACGCTGACCGTCTACCTGCCGAAGGCTGCAAACGCGCGCGGCTGCTTCATGATCAGCACGGCGGTGCCGGAGGCGACGAACGATGACGAGATCCGTTCGCTGCTTCGTGCAGCGGTGGCCGAGTTCGATCGTCTGGTATGCGCGCGTCTGCTCCATGCCCGGCAGATCGGAGAGCTGCCGGCAGCGAGCGATCCGGCGACGCTGGCAAGCATCGCCACTGCCGTGGTTCACACGCTGGCGATTCGAGCCAGAGCGGGCGAATCCAGGAAGGCGCTGATGGCGATCGTTGCTGCTGCGGTGACGATGATCTGCGGGCCGGCCTCGGCTGCTGCCAGGACAAAGCCTCGCGCAGTACGTTGACGGTGGCCGTCCTCAAACCTGTTCGGTGAAGAATCCTCGACCGCTCGCCAGTTGGGCAGCGTTGAGGATCGCGTTGAGCAGCATCGAACAATCGGCCTGCCCCTTTCCCGCCAGATCGTGGGCCACGCCGTGCGCCACCGTGGTGTGAACGTACGGCGGGCCGAGAAACACGACATTGTTGCCGGCGAAACCCCAGGTCTTGATCGCGATATGGCCCTGGTCGTGATACATCGCGATGACGGCGTCATGGCGGCCTTCGATGCAGTGGCGGAACACGGTATCCGGGCTGATCGGCCCTTCGACGTCGATACCCTGGGCACGAGCCCGCTGAATCGCCGGGGCGATGGCGCCGGATTCCTCGGTACCCGAGGCATGCGGGTTGAATCCGGCCACGGCGATCTTCGCGTTTCCGAAACCCCAGCTTGCGAGTGCCTGCGCGAGCTTCTCGATCAGGCGAAAGACCGCGTCTTGCGTGATGGCCGCAGAGACCTCGCGCAGCGGGATGTGATCGGTCAGATGGGCAATCACCAACCGGCCTGAGCGCAGCAGCAGATAGGCCGGATCGTCGTGCCGGTGGCTGGCGATCGAAGCCAGAGTGCCTGCCATGTCCATGGCCTTGGCGCTGATCGGCCCCATGACCGTGCCTTGCAGAAGTCCCTGCCGTGCCAGGCGATCGGCATGATCAAGCCAGGCGCCGCTGACGGCGCCGGCTTCCGGCAGGTCATGACCATATCGAACCGCGTCGACCGCATAGGGCGCGGATTCGATGACTTCGATGATGCCGTCGTCGTCCAACCAGCGATCGCCGTCGCCATGGCTGCGGATACGCAGGCTCAAGCCCGTGAGGGCGATGGCCTGCTCGACGATCGCCGAGCAGCCGATGACCACCGGCCGGCAATGCGCTTTCAGGTGACCAGAGGCCAGCGCTCGAACCATCACTTCCGGGCCGATGCCGTTCGGATCGCCGGGGACGATGCCGATGAGTGGGCGCGCCTCAGACATTGTAGAAATCGAGCACTTCGTGAATTCGGTCGTTGAGCAGCACGGTCTTCTTCGAGCGGATCAGCCAGCCCGAAGCGTCGCCGATCAACTCGTAGAAAGCGTGACCGAAATGCGTGGCCGTGCGCGATTCGTAGACCGAATTCACGGTCCAGCTCGTGCGCAGCCTGAGGCCGGTTTCGGTGAGCTCCATCGCCACCGGCTGAATCAGATGCGCGGTGCGAGGCAACACCTGGGCCGAGGCGACACGCCCGGTGCGCAGACGGAACACGCGGCCTTCGAGGCCGATTCGGTTCGCGTAATAGATCAGCGACAGCTCGGTCTTCGGGTCTTCCACCAGCTCGCCATTGCTGCGCCAGGCCGGTAGCCAGTAGGTGCAGTCCCTGGTGTAGAGCGCCAGCCAGCGATCCCAGTCGCGGTCGTCAAGCGCGATCGCTTCCGTGCCGAGGAACTGCACCACCGAATTCCAGATATCTGCGGGAACGCTCACGCGGCGGATGCCCTTTCGTTGTCGACAGCCTGGCTCATCTTCTTCATCCACTGTTCGAGGATGGCGACGTAGATGCCTTCATCAGAGGTCTGCGAACT
Source organism: uncultured Nevskia sp. (assembly GCF_903885465.1). Taxonomy (GTDB): domain Bacteria; phylum Pseudomonadota; class Gammaproteobacteria; order Nevskiales; family Nevskiaceae; genus Nevskia. The sequence goes on along the minus strand of NZ_CAISIQ010000328.1, from coordinate 324 downwards.
GCTCAGCAAGGGCGAGAGCTTGAAGCGCTTGGCGGCTTCGTTCGCGCCGAGTACCCAACGCGTCTGGCCACGGGAAAGATCACTGAACGGCACGGCCGTGGCGGCATAGCCGGTCTGGCAGTTGCGGAACTCGGCGAGGTCATCCGGCGTGGCCATGCCGCTGGCATTGAAGAAGTCTTCGTACTGCCGGATACGCCGCTCTCGCGCCGTCGCTTCTTCACCTTTCGGTGCAATGCACCAGGTGACGACTTCGGTGAGATCCACGGAGATCGGCCGCACCAGCCGGATCTGCGAGCTCATCTGATCCATCAGCAGCACGTTCGG
>NZ_CAISIQ010000327.1 GCF_903885465.1 uncultured Nevskia sp. | reverse complement strand
TGCCGATGCCGTAGATCAAGTTCGCGCGCTCAATCCGCGAGACGGGCCGCCGCCATCGCCGCACGGATCTCGGCAATCGCCGCCGGCAGGCCAATGAACAGGCTGCGGGCGATGATCGCGTGGCCGATGTTCAGTTCGACGATTTCCGGAATCGCCGCGATCGGCCCGACGTTGTCGACATTGAGCCCATGACCGGCATGGACTTCGAAGCCCAGTGCTACGGCATCCCGCGCAAACGCTGCAATGCGCGCCAGTTCGGCAGCCTGTTCGGCGCCACTGGTGTCGGCGTAATGCCCGGTATGAATTTCCAGCTGCGGCGCGCCACTGGCCTTCGCCGCAGCAAGTTGCAACGGATCGGCGGCGATGAACAGCGCGACGATGCAGCCCGCCGCCGCAAGGCGATCGCAGGCTTCACGCACTGCGGGCAAATTTCCGGCGACATCGAGCCCGCCTTCCGTGGTGCGCTCCTCGCGCCGCTCCGGTACCAGACAGACGTACTTCGGCCGGGCCGCCACACCGATGTCGACCATCGCCGCCGTCACCGCCATCTCCAGATTGATCGGCACCGGACAGACCGGCGTCAGCCGCGCCAGATCATGGTCCTGGATATGACGGCGATCCTCGCGCAGATGAATGGTGATGCTGTCGGCACCACTGGCGGCGGCAAGCAGCGCGCCCTGCACCGGATCCGGATAAGACGTGCCACGCGCCTGGCGGACGGTGGCGATGTGATCGACGTTGACGCCTAGACGCAGGAGACGCATGGGCTTCGAAAGGGGCTGAAATGAGGTGGCGCATTGTAGGCCAGCCCCGCCTCCTGACAGCGTTCAGCGCTGCTGCAAGCCATCCCAGCCAAGCTGGATGCTGATCAGGCCGATGACGATGATCAGCGCACTCGACAGGTACGGCGCACGACGCGCCCAGACGCCAAAGCCACTGAAGCCGCCCCAGCGATTACTCGCGGCCCGCAAGCTCAATGCAGCGAGCACGCCGCTCAACACCATCACCAGTGCCAAGCCGATGCTGAAGCCGAGCACCAGGGTCAGGCCGAGGCTGTACTTCTTCAATTGCAGACACAGCAGCAACACGGTGATCGACGCCGGGCAAGGCACCAGGCCACCGGTCAGACCGAAGGCGATGATCTGGCCAGTGCTGGGCCGGCGATCGCCGAAGCGCTGCTCGATATCGGCAGCGTGGGCGCGCGCGTGATCGTCGCCATGGTCATCGGCGTGCTCATGATCGTGCCCGTGATCGTGGTCGCCGCCGTGATGGTGATCGTGATGGCTATGGGTCTTCGCCGACGCCTGCTGTTGACCATGGATGCGCAACAGCATCCAGACCGCGATGGTGACGATCAGCGCACCGGAGGCCAGCTGAAACCAGGCTTCGGTGCGTTCGCCATCGATCTGGGCGCCGTAATGCAGGCCGACCAGCGCAACGAGCCAGACCACCAGCGTGTGCGAAGCCGCAGCCGATACGCCAAGCAGCACCGCCTGCATCACCGTGCCGCGGATGGCGATGATGAACGCCGCCATCATCGTCTTCGAATGGCCCGGTTCCAGGCCATGCAGCGCGCCGAGCAGCAAGGCGCTGGGAATGAACAGCCAGAGGTTCGAGGAACCCTGCTGTAGCAGATCGGAAAAGGAAGTCACGGAGAAAGCCGGTCACAGTATTGCCGGCTGCGAGCATAGCGGCATCACATCTACCGGAATGTGGCAGACGTGATGCCGAATGCGCGATTGCTAGACGATCAGGCGCTGCGCACTGTTCCAAGCCCGCGCCGGCGCCGCAGCAGTGCGCCGATCATCAAGCCCACCACGCCGAACAGGCCGAACGAACCGCCGCCGCCCGAGCTGGTGGAACCGCCGGTGGTGGTTCCGGTCGTCGTACCGCCAGTGGTGGTGCCACCCGTTGTAGTACCGCCTGTCGTTGTTCCGCCCGTCGTCGTGCCACCCGTCGTGGTACCGCCAGTCGTTGTGCCGCCCGTGGTCGTTCCTCCGGTGGTGGTACCGCCGGTGGTCGTGCCTCCCGTCGTGCCGTCCTCGGCAAAGACGCTGAAGCCTTCAACGGCAAGCACCGAGATTTCGGTTGGGCTGGACTTGAACACCGAGGCGAAGCTGCCATTGGCGAACAGCACCGTTGGCGGCGCCCGGCCGATCGCGAACGGCGTGGTGAAGATTCCGGTGGTCTTGAAACGGGTATCCGGCACGCCAGCCGGCGTCAGCTGCACGCCCGCCACCGATGTCGTACCGGTGACGTAGGTCCGGTTGGACAGTTGCAGCACGCCGTTCACGCCGATCAGCTGAGTCACGCCACTGGGCAGGATGCGGCCGAACAGCAACTGAGTCAGATTCGCCTGACCGTCTCCTGGCGCAGTCGTCCCCGGGATGTCGATAACGCCCAGACCACCAGTGCCAAAGGTCGTGTCGGCCGTGCCGTCAGTGTTAGCGCTGAAGACGGTGCCGACGAAGTTCGAAGGCGACACGCGGCCGCTACCGAAATTCAGCACCCGGCCCGTCGTGCCGGACGTGGCCACGCCGAAGCCGATCGTCGAGGTGATGTTCGACGACGTCGCCGGACTCTCGGTGCGCAAACCGCTGCTGTTGAATCCGCTATCGAGCGCACCGGCCGGGGTCACCGCGTAGGTCACTGCCTCGAGGTTGCTCAAGGAGTCGTCTGCGACAGTGCCGACAATAAAGGCGCCAGACAGCAACAGCCGTCCGGAGACCTGATCGACCGTTGCCGCGAGGCTGTAGCGGTTGTCGACGATCCGGCTGGAGTTGATGACCAGATCGGCACCGCTATTGAACGCTGGATCAAGCGTGCCATCGAAGAGGCGCGCCGACACAGTGATGAAGTCGGCCTGCGAGGTCGCGGGCAAGCTCACGAAGTAGAACCGCTGGCGGAGCTGGTCAAGGCCGAGTGCAACATTGTCATCGAACGACGCGCTGAGGCCGAAATCCAGCATGGCGAAGCTGCTGTCACGAACGCCGGTGTTGCCGAGACGGATCAGATACAGATGGCTGTTGCTGTCCGATGCCGGAACCGCCCGATAAAGCACGTAAAGCTTGCCGTCGCTGTCGGCGACGGCAGCAGCGACGATGCCGCCAGGCTCGTTATCGCGCAGCGTGAATCCAGCGTCGATCGAAAAGACCGCAGTGCCGTTGTTGCCGTACGCCGGGATCGGCGACAGAAAGTCCGCCTGGCTGGCAACTGATGCCAACAATCCCACTGCCGCCACCGCCAGAGCCATCGCGGAACGGCGGTAGATCGAATTTTTGGCACCTGACGACTTGCAGCGCTTTGCAGCCAGCGGGGTTTGGAACATTTTCAGCCTCGTTTGTCGAAGGAACGTGAATTTACCGAAATGATGGAACGCCTGCGGCGCTGCTGTCATTAAACCAACTACAGACGGTAGTCGCGGCGCGATATCAGGCTTCCGTGCGTAATGCTCTTAGCTGTCGAAGCAATCCGGGCGTGCGCAACGAAGCGCGTGGCACATGTGGCTCCAGTGCAGTTCGCATCAGCCGGCGCGCATCGTCGAGTTCCGCGGGAGTGGACAGGGTCTCACGCTGCAACGCAAGCAGGCTGCTGCCAGCCAGTGCGCCATCCGCATCGCTGTCGCAACTCAGGAAACCGCTGCCGGATCGAAATCGGAAATGAGCGTCGGGATTGATCGCTTCCTCAAACGGCAAGCCGTAACCGAGCAGTTCCAGCAAGCGC
>NZ_CAISIQ010000326.1 GCF_903885465.1 uncultured Nevskia sp. | reverse complement strand
GCGATGATGGTCAAGCTTCCGCCTTCCTCGACGTTGCGCGCGGCACCGAAGAAGCGCTTCGGCTTCTGCAGCGCGTTGGCGTCGACGCCGCCGGACAGCACCTTGCCCGACGACGGCGCTACAGTGTTGTAGGCGCGGGCGAGGCGGGTGATCGAGTCGAGCAGGATCACCACGTCCCGCTTGTGCTCGACCAGGCGCTTGGCCTTCTCGATCACCATGTCGGCCACCTGCACGTGGCGCTGGGCGGGTTCGTCGAAGGTCGACGAGATCACTTCGCCGCGCACCGTGCGCTGCATGTCGGTGACTTCTTCCGGACGCTCGTCGATCAGCAGCACGATCAGGTAGACGTCCGGATAGTTCGCCGCGATCGACTGCGCGACGTTCTGCATCAGGATGGTCTTGCCGGCCTTCGGAGGGCTGACGATCAGGCCGCGCTGGCCCTTGCCGAACGGCGCGACGATGTCGATGACGCGCGCAGTGATGTCTTCCGTCGTGCCATTGCCGCGCTCCATCACGAAGCGCTCATCGGCGAACAGCGGCGACAGATTCTCGAAGTTGACCTTCTTCTTCGAGACTTCCGGCGCCTCGTAGTTGATGGTGTCGACCTTGAGCAGTGCGAAGTAACGCTCGTTGTCCTTCGGCGAGCGAACTCTTCCGGCGACGGTGTCACCGGTGCGCAGACCGAAGCGGCGAATCTGGCTCGGGCTGATGTAGACGTCATCCGGACCGGCCAGGTAGCTGGCATCGGCACCACGCAGGAAGCCGTAGCCGTCCTGCATGATTTCCAGCACGCCGTCGGCCTGGATGAAGTCGCCGCGGCGTGCGGCGGCGCGCAGCAAGTTGAAGACGATGTCGGTCTTGCGGGCGCGGGAGATGTTCTCCAGGCCCATCGCTTCTGCGGTTTCGTACAGCTCGGCGGCGGTCTTCTTCTTCAGATCCGAGATGTGCAGGATCTTCTGCTCGCGCGGCGGCAAGGGTTCGCCGTTCGGGCCGAACTGCGGCCCTTCTTCGATCGGCTCGTCGCCGGGGCCGAAGTTGCCGCCGACATTGCCGTCGCGATCAGGACGCTGGCGCTCGCCGTTGTTCTGATTGCCGCGCTCGGCCTGGCCGCCGTTGTTGCCACCGCCGCCGTTATTGCGGTTCTGGTGGCCACCACCGTTGTTCTGCTGGTGGCGACGCCGCTGGTTATTGTTCTGGTTGTTATTGTTGTTGTTCTGTTGCTGCGGACGAGGTGGAGCGATGACGACCGCTGCTGCAGACTCTCCGCCACCACCCCCTTCGCCGCCTTCAAGCATCTCGACGTCGGCCGGCAAGCCTTCGAGGCGTTCGCCCCGGTCCTGGGCGCCATTCTGGCCGTTATTGCCTCCGTTGTTCTGACCGTTGGAGTAATGCGGACGGCGACGATGCTTGATCATTTGGAGCGGGGAGGGGTCGCGGACGATTTCAGGCGGTCGCCAGATGGGGCTGGACGAACGCGGCGAGTTGGGCCTTGTGCACGGCACCAACCTGGGTGGCGGCAGGCGCGCCATTCTTGAACAGAATCAACGTCGGGATGCCGCGGATCGCGAACTTCGGCGGCGTGCCCGGATTCTCGTCGACATTCAGCTTGACGATCTTCAGCTTGCCCTTGGTTTCGACGGCGATCTGTTCGAGCACCGGCGCAATCATCTTGCAGGGCCCGCACCATTCGGCCCAGAAATCGACCAGAACCGGCACGTCGCTGTTCAGCACGTCGGCTTCAAAGCTGGCGTCGGTGACAGCCGAAATGTTTTCGCTCATTTACGAACTCCGATGGTGTCTGCCAGATGGTGGCGGACGAATGTTGACGGTCTCAGGATGGGCCGATGCGTGATGCTAGGGCCGTGACACGTCATTGGGGCCGGGACGCGCGCGTTCAATGCGCATGCCCTGACGATCTGCTTTAATAGCCGGAAGAATTTCTGCGATTTCGACTGTGATTGCGCGACGCGTGGTGCGCTTCAGTCGTTGTGATTGCTCGTATTTCAATCCAAGTCCCGATCAAATGCAAGCCTCGTTAGACGCCACTGCTTCAGAAGCCGCGCGTCCCCAGCACTTAAGCGACACCTCCTTCGACAGCCTGCCGCTGCACGAAACCCTGAAGTCGAGCCTGGCGGCGATGGGTTACTCCCATTGCACGCCGATCCAGGCTGCGACCCTGCCGCTGGCTTTGCAGGGCAAGGATCTCGCGGGTCAGGCGCAGACTGGCACTGGCAAGACGGCCGCCTTCCTGCTGGCGACCATGCATCACCTGCTGACCCAGCCGCGCACCGGCGAAGAAGGTCAGCCGCGCGCCTACATCCTGGCGCCGACCCGTGAGCTGGCGCTGCAGATCTACAACGATGCACTGCAGCTCGGTGCCCACACCGGTCTGAAGCTCGCCGCCTTGTATGGCGGCACCGGTTACGACACCCAGAAGAGCGCGATCGCCGAAGGCGTCGACATCCTGATCGGCACGCCGGGCCGGATGATCGATTTCTTCAAGCAGGGCCTGTACAAGCTCAACGGCATCGAAGTGCTGGTGCTCGACGAAGCCGATCGCATGTTCGATCTCGGCTTCATCGCCGACATCCGCTTCCTGATGCGGCGCATGCCGCGCCCGGGTTCGCGCTTGAACTACCTGTTCTCGGCAACGCTGTCGCACCGCGTGCTGGAACTCGCGTACGAGCACATGAACAGCCCGGAGCGGATCGAGATCGAGCCCGATCAGGTCACTGCCGAGCGTGTGCGCCAGTCGCTGATCCACGTCGCCAACGAAGACAAGCTGCCGATGCTGGTCGGCCTGATGCGCCATCACGCACCGATCCGCACGCTAGTTTTCGTCAACACCAAGCGCGGTGCCGAGGACGTCGAAGCCGCGCTGAAGGCCAATGGCTTCAACGCCGGCGTGCTGTCCGGCGACGTGCCGCAGAACAAGCGCGAGCGGCTGCTCGGCGAATTCAAGCTCGGCGAACTGCCGGTGCTGGTGGCGACCGACGTCGCCGCCCGTGGCCTGCACATCCCCGAGGTATCGCACGTCATCAATTTCGATCTGCCGCAGGATGGCGAGGATTACGTGCACCGAATCGGCCGCACGGCACGCGCCGGCGCTTCCGGCGACGCAATTTCGCTGTGCTGCGAGACCTGGGTCTACTCGCTGCCGATCATCGAGAAAGCGATTGGCATGCGCATTCCGCAGTCGCTGAATCCCGACGATCTGATGCCGCAGGACTACATCAAGCCGAAGCACGTGCACCGCGATCGCAGCGGTGCGCCGCCGCGTCGCGATGGCGGCCGTCCGGGCGGTGGTCGTCCTGGTGGCGGTCGCTCGCGCTCGACGCGTCCGGTCCGCTAGGTTTTCGCCGAACTAGCGGATCGGTACCGGCAGCAGCTCCGGCAGGCGATTCACCGCGGGGAAGCCGTCGATCACCCGCGGTTCGGCGGTCGAATCCGGATGCAGCATCGCGATCACTTCCCGAATGCCGTGATCGCGCGCGGCATGCAGCACCGGCAGGCTGTCATCGGCGAACAGCGTGCGTGCTGGATCGAACGGATGGCGCTCCTGCAGCAGGGGCCAGAAGCGCGCGTCCTCCTTCGGCATGCCGAAATCGTGCGAGGAAATCACCCGATCGAAATACTGGCCGATGCCGGTCTTGGCCAACTTGACCGTCCAGCTGCCGGGATGGGCATTGGTCACCAGCCATAGCGGCCGGCCGCTGGCGCGAACGGCACTCAGAAAATCCTCGCTGCCCGGCAGTACCTGCATGCGGTGCTGCATTTCGGTCTTCATCGCGATCACGTCGAGCCCGGTCCAGCGGCTCCAGTAATCGAGGCAGTACCAGTTCAGCGTGCCGCGCGTGGCCTGGAACTCGGGCTCCATCCTGGCCAGCGATTCGGCAAAGCTGATGCCCTGCAGATCGGCATAACGCTGAGGCAGCAGTTCGAGCCAGAAATGGTTGTCGAACGCGAGGTCGAGGATGGTGCCATCCATGTCCAGCAGGACCTGGTCGATGGCCGACCAGTCGATAGTCAATGCAGTCATGCCGTTATCATAAGGCCAGCCCCATACGTCCTGAACATGAGCCTGCCAAGAACTTCTGCCGACGCCCTCGCCGCGCTGCTCGACCCGGTGCTCGCCATTGCCATCGCTGCCGGCGACGCGATCATGGAGGTCTATGAATCCGACTTCGCGGTCAGCACCAAGGACGATGCCTCGCCGCTGACCCAGGCCGATCTGCGCGCCCACCGCACGATCATCGATGGCCTGACCCAGCTGACGCCGGACATCCCCTGCCTGAGCGAGGAAGATGCCGACATCTCCTACGAGATGCGCCGCAACTGGACGCGCTACTGGCTGATCGATCCGCTCGACGGCACCAAGGAATTCATCAAGCGCAATGGCGATTTCACCGTCAACATCGCGTTGATCGACCAGCACGAATCGGTGCTCGGCGTCGTCCACGTGCCGGTGACCAAGACCAGCTACATCGCCGCGCGCGGCGTTGGCGCCAGCGTGATTCGCGATGGCAAGAAGACGGCGATCCACACCCGGACGACGCCGGCCAAGCCGATGCTGGTGGTCACCAAATCGCACCGCGATGCTGCACTCGACGAGTTCCTGGCGCATGCGCCGGAGCATGAACAGCTCAGCCGCGGTTCGTCGCTGAAGTTCTGCATGGTTGCCGAAGGTCTGGCTGATCTCTATCCGCGCACCGGCCCGACCAGCGAATGGGACACGGCTGCCGCGCACTGCCTGGCCGAAGTGGCCGGAGCGACGGTGCTGCGCCTGCCGGACTGGCAACCGCTGCGCTACAACACCAAGGACTCGCTGCTTAATCCGGGCTTCGTCGTCATCGGCGATCCGGCTTACGGCTGGCGCGAGCGGTTGAAAGCCGGCTGATGGCGACGCGGCTGCCAGCGGCATATCGGGCACGCATCCAGGCGTACTGGAGCGAATTCGGCATCTCGCCGCGCGCGGTCAGAGCCCGGCGGCTGCCGCTGTTCATCGAAGCACAGCGCCTGCAGCCGGTCGGTCTCGGCAGTGATGGCCGCGACAAGCTGCTGGTGCCGGGTGCGGCCGCCGCCTGGGCAGCGATGCGCATGGCGGCGAGTGATGACGCCATCGATCTGCTGCTGGTGTCAGCTTTCCGCAGCGTCGATTTCCAGGCCGGGCTGATTCGCAACAAGCTCGCGAAAGGCCGGGAAATCGCGGAAATCCTGACCGTCAACGCACCGCCCGGCTGTAGCGAGCATCACACCGGGCGGGCCGTGGATATCGGTGTGGCGGGTTGCCCGCCGCTGGAAGAGGAATTCGATCAGACCGCTGCCTTCCATTGGCTGACCGCCAACGCTCGGCGCTTCGGTTTCACGATGACCTATCGACAAGGCAATCCGGAAGGCTATCTGTACGAACCCTGGCACTGGTGCTGGAAGAAGCTCGGCTCCGGTCAGGACAGCGGCGCGCTCGAGGCGGAAGCCGCCGTGCCGCTGCTTCAATCGACCGTGATTCCGGAAAAATCCTTCGCCTGAGGGTGGGCCGGAAACGGCTTGGCCTTGGCGTCGCGGATCAGCTGGCAGGTCTTGAGGCCGGCTTCGCGGGCGGCGTCCAGCTCTTCACCGATATCGGACAGGAACAGCACTTCGCCTCCCGGCAGGCCGATTCGTTCCAGAATCGTGCGATACGCCGCCGCCTCGCGCTTGGCGCCGATGCGGGTGTCGAAATAGCCCGAAAACAGCGGCGTCAGATCGCCGGCATCGGAGTGACCGAAAATCAGCTTCTGCGCCGCTTCCGAGCCTGAGGAATAAACGTACAGCTTCTTTCCCGCGGCATGCCACTGCTGCAGATAGATCGGCGTATCGGCATAGACGTGGCCGCTCAGTTCGCCGTCCGCGTAACCCTCGGCCCAGATCAGGCCCTGAAGATCCTTCAGCGGAGTGGCCTTGCGATCCTCGGCGATCCAGCGTTCGAGCACGTCCGCGGCTTCGTCGACGGACGCGAAGCTGCGGCCTTCGAGCTCGGCCGTCGCAGCAATCCGAGCCGCAACGTTCGGCTGGCCCGCGTGTTCATGCAGATAACGCCGCAGATGCTGCTTTGCGTACGGGAACAGCGTCTGGTGGACGAAGTCGATCGATGACGTGGTTCCTTCGATGTCGGTGACGATTGCGCGAATCAAGACCTGCTCCCGAAACAAGAAGGCCGCCAGCAGGCGGCCTTCGATGACACGTGGATGGCTCAGGCAGCCTTCAGATAATGCGGCGCTTCCAGACGCGGGAAGCTGTCGGCGATCTTGTCGCCGGTGAAGTTGGCGACCCAGCCGTCCGGCGTGATGAACAGGCGGATGGCCTTGAAGCTCGGGTTCGGGCCCATGTCGAACCAGTGGCGGACATTGGCCGGCACCGAGATCAGATCGCCCTGCGAGCACAGCACGCCGTGGATGCGGCCGGCGTCGCGGATGTAGAACAGCGCTTCGCCTTCGACGAAGAAGCGCACTTCGAATTCGTCGTGGCGGTGCTCGCTGAGGAATTTGCTGCGCAGCACGTCCTTCTGCGGATGCGCCGGGTGCAGGCTGATCACGTCCACCGACTTGAAGCCGTACTGGTTCATCAGGCGGTTCACCGAGCCGCGATAGGCTTCGATGATCTCGTCCTGCGTGGCCTCGGCGTCGAGCTGGCGCGTCGCTTCCCAGCGCTCGAACTGCACGCCGATCGACTCCAGCTGATCGCGGATGTCTTCAAACCGGCTGTAGCTGGCCACGGGCTGGCCGTTCTCTTCGTAAATCCGGAGTTCACTCATAGGGTCACCTCTCGTTCCACAACTCGCACTCGAACATGAATTCCAGGGCTTCCAGCCGGTGCCGTGCTTCGCGCACCGACCCGCCCCACGTATATAGGCCGTGTCCGGCTATCAGATAGGCGGGCATGCGGCTCGGTTCCATCATTTTTGCGTCCACTTGTCGGCTCAGGCGATCTATATCCTGATCGTTGCCGAATACCGGGATATCGACGGTCACCGCAGGCTCGACGATCCCGGGCAGTATCTTCATCAGCTCGTATCCGGTCAGACGGATCAGAGAATGACGCCGCGACAGTACGGTGTTGGCAATGCTATGGACGTGCAGTACCGAACGTATGGACGGGTCGCGGCGATACAACTGCGTGTGCAGCCCGGTTTCGTAGGATGACTTGCGGCCGGCTTCGAGCGCCTTGCCGTCGACATCGACGACCATGAAATCAGCCCGTGTCAGCTCGCCCTTGTGCACACCGCTGGCCGTGATCAGCAGATGCCGTTCATCGAGCCTTGCCGAGAAATTACCGCCTGTGGCCGGCACCCAGCCACGGGAATGAAACAGTTGGCAGGTGGCGATCAGCTCGTCGGCCAATTGATCGACAAGGCCCACAGCGATCTGGAAATCAGGATGCATCAGCGACCTCCGGACCGGTGAGCACGAAAACGGATCGGCACATTAGGGCAAGCCCTTGGCGTAAGCAACGACCCAGCAATGACCTTGTCGTTCTTCAAATCAGCACCAGGGTCGCCAGACCCAGGAAGATCAGAAAGCCCATGCTGTCGGTCAGTGCGGTCAGGATCACGCTGGAACCGAGCACCGGATCGCGCCCGAAGCGTTCCAGCGACACCGGAATGATCGCGCCAGCGGCGGCGGCCACCAGCAGTTCCAGCATCGTGGCGGAGGCGATGACCATGCCGAGCTTCACATCGTGATAGATCGCGAAGGTGACCACGCCAAGTGCTGAACCCCAGATCGTGCCGTTCATCGCCGCGATCAGCAGTTCCTTGATCAGCATCTTCTGCAGCAGCCGCCCGCCGAGCTGGCCCATGCTCAGGGCGCGGATCACCAGCGCCATCGTCTGGTTGCCGGTATTGCCGCCGATCGATGCGACGATCGGCATCAAGGTCGCCAGCGCCACGAGCTTTTCGATCGTCGGCTCGTAAAAACCAATGACTCTCGAAGCGGCAAACGCCGTGAACAGATTCAGCGCCAGCCAGGGCCAGCGATTGCGGCCGCTCTGCCAGACCGGCGCGAACAGATCTTCGTCCTCGCGCAGACCGACCTTGCGCAAGCTGTCGCGCTCCTGCTGATCCTTGATCGCGTCGACGATTTCGTCGACGGTGATCCGGCCGACGACTTCGCGATGCAGATTCACCACCGGCGCGGAGATGAGGTCGTAGCGCTCGAAGGCGTCGATCGCATCGGGCACCGCATCGTCGGTGTAGAAGAAGTGCGGGTTCTCGGTCATCACTTCGGCAACCGTCTGCTCGGGCTCGCTGAGCAGCAGTTGTTCGAGTGTCAGCACGCCTCTGAGCACCTTGGCGCGATCGACGACGATGATCTGGTTGGTTTCCGCCGGCAGCTTCTTGCGCCGACGCAGGAAGCGCAGCACCGCTTCGAGCGATGCGTCATCGCGCACCGGAATGAAGTCGATGTCCATCAGGGCGCCGACCGTGCCGTCCGGAAACGACAGCACCGAGCGCACTTCGGCCTGATCGGCGGAGTCGAGGCGGGCCAGCACTTCGGCGCCGGCGTCCGAGGGCAGCGAAGCGATCAGCTCGGCGATGTCGTCGGATTCAAGATGATGAAACGCGGCGGCGATGTCGCCCGGTTCCATGTCCTCGATCAGCGAGCGGCGGACGACATCCGAAGTTTCCAGCAACACCGAACCGCGGCGTTCGGCGCGGACCAGCTGCCAGGCCATTTCGCGCGCATCGGGCGGCAGGCTTTCGAGGACGAAGGCAATGTCGGCCGGATGGAAATGGGCCAGGCGCTGTTCGAGCGCGGCGTGCTGCTGGCGGGCAACCAGCTGGCTGACCACGTCCACCGGCGCGCCGGTCGTTGACTCGCTTTTCGACACCAGCTCGCGTTCGAGCGCCTGCCGGGTCAGCATCTCGATCACCTGCGCGCGTGCACGCTCCAGGTTGCGGTGATGCGGGTTGTCGCGGCTGGCAGCGTCCATGAGCTCGATACCCTACATGCGTGCTGTATCAGAACAGAGACAGCACGAACTGCAGAAACGAGAAGGCCCGCAAGCAGCGGGCCTTCTGGACCCCGGTTTTCACCGGGATGAGTTTTCGGCTAGCGCCGAAAGCTCACTTGATCTTGCCTTCCTTGAACGGGACGTGCTTGCGCACGATCGGGTCGTACTTGGAAAACTCGAATTTGTCCGGCGTGTTCTTCTTGTTCTTCGTGGTCGTATAGAAGAACCCGGTTCCGGCGGTCGAGATCAGTTTGATCTTCTCGCGGTCTTTCTTGCCTTTGGCCATTTCTTACACCTTCTCGCCGCGCGAGCGGAGGTCGACGATGATCGCCTCCAAGCCCTTCTTGTCAATGATGCGCATGCCGTTGGCGGACACGCGCAGGCTCACAAACCGCTTCTCGGCTTCGAACCAGAAACGATGGGTATGCAGATTGGGCAGGAAGCGACGGCGACGCTTGTTGTTCGCGTGCGAGACCGTGTTACCCACGATCGGCTTCTTGCCGGTGACTTGGCAGACTCTGGACATGACACAACCTCGAAACTGGGGAGGTACCGCGAAAAAGGACGCGAAATGTACCAGCACGACCTTGCTCCGGCAAGTGCTGACAGCATAAAAACTTCCTGAATGTCGTGACTGGCCTGTTATTCAGACTTCAGAGCCAGCCACGTTCGGCGAAGGATACCGGTTGTCCCTCGCCAACGACGAAATGATCGAGCACGCGGACGTCGATCAAGGCCAGCGCGTCACGCAGGCGATTGGTCAGCGCGCGGTCGGCGAGGCTCGGTTCGGCGATCCCGGACGGGTGGTTGTGCGCGAAGATCACCGCTGCCGCCTGCGCCCGCAGTGCTTTCTTCAATACTTCACGCGGATAGACATCCGCCGCGTTGATGGTGCCGATCGACAAGGTCTCGAAGCCGATCACCTGATTCTGGCTGTCGAGAAACAGCGCGCAGAACACTTCATGGTCGAGATCGCGCAGCTTCAGGCGCAGGAAATCGCGCGTGGCGGCCGGGTTCGGCAATGCCGTGCGTTCGTTCATGGCTTCGGCGAGATGACGACGGGCAATCTCCATCACCGCCTGCAGCTGCGCATATTTCGCATCGCCCAACCCGTGTGCCGCGCAGAAATCCTGGCGGCTGGCTTTCAGCAAGCCGCGCAGGCTGCCGAAGCGGATCAACAGATCACGCGCCAGATCGACAGCACTGCGGCCGACGACACCCGTGCGCAGGAAGATCGCCAGCAGCTCGGCATCGGACAGCACGGCGGCGCCGCGCAGCAGCAACTTCTCGCGCGGCCGTTCGTCTTCGGGCCAGTCGGTGATCGACATGTCCATTGCTCCACATTTCTTGATCGCGGACGGAGATCGCCGAAGGCTAGCGTGGCCAGCGGCTACAATTCCGCGCGCCAAGTCACAGCCTCTCTCGCTACATCGCTCCCGTTTCGCATCCGGTCCGAACTCAATGCGCTCATCTTCGAATTCCGATCTGAATCCCGGGCCGATTCCTGGCCGGCGCATCCTGCTGGCGCTGTGCGGCGGCATCGCTGCCTACAAGTCCGCCGAACTGGCGCGCCGCTTTACCAAGGCCGGTTGCGAAGTACAGGTAGTGATGACCGATTCCGCCCTGCGCTTCATCGGCGCCCAGACTTTCCAGGCACTGACCGGCAAGCCGGTGCGCAGCTCGCTGTGGGACGAAGCCGCCGAAGCAGCGATGGGCCATATCGAACTCGCTCGCTGGCCAGACGCCATCGTCATCGCCCCGGCTACCGCGAACACGCTGGCCAAGATCGCGCACGGCTTTGCAGACGATCTGCTGACCACCTTGGTGCTGGCGACCGACAAGCCGATCTTCGTCGCCCCGGCGATGAATCGCCTGATGTGGGCGAATGCCGCGACGCAGGCGAACATGAGCACGCTGCGCAGCCGTGGCTTCAAGCTCATCGGCCCCGGCAGCGGTGCGCAAGCCTGCGGTGAAGTCGGCGAGGGCCGCGTGGCCGAGCCGGAAGAAGTGGCAGCCGTGGTGCTGGCGGCGCTGGCTTCGGGCAGCGTCGCCAAGGCCGTCGATGGTCCGCTCAGCGGCCGCCGTGCCGTGGTCACCGCGGGCCCGACGCGCGAGCCGATCGACCCGGTGCGCTTCATCACCAATCGCTCGTCCGGCAAGCAGGGTTATGCCGTCGCCGAAGCCTTGCGTGCGCTCGGCGCCGAGGTGACCCTGATCAGCGGCCCGGTGAATCTGGAGACGCCTGCTGGCGTCCATCGCATCGACTGCGAAACCGCGCAGGACATGCTCGACGCGACGATCGCCGCCTGTGCGAAGGCTGACATCCTGGTCGGCACGGCCGCCGTCGCCGATTACCGCTGCGTGGAAGTCGCCGGCCAGAAGATCAAGAAGAAGACCGAGACACTCGAGCTCGAACTGACCACGAACGCCGATATACTCGCCGAGCTGCGTGCGCTGCAGCCGCAGCTGTTCATTGTCGGCTTCGCGGCCGAGACCGAGAAGCTTGCCGAGCATGCTAAGGGCAAGCTGGCGCGCAAGAAGCTCAACCTGATCGCCGCGAACTGGGTCGGCAATGGCCGTGCCTTCGATCGCGATGACAACGCGCTGACCGTCTACTGGGCCGATGGTGAGCTGGCAATCGGCCCGGCCGACAAGCGCGAGATCGCGCGGCAACTCGCCAGCCTGATTGCCGAGCGCTACGCGGCGGCAGCCAAAACAGCGACATCCTCCACCAAGGCGCGCAAAGCGAAATGAGCAGCAAGGCGATCCAGCTGAAAATTCTCGACCCCCGTGTCGGCCGCGACCTGCCGTTGCCGGCTTACGCGACCGGCGGCTCGGCCGGCCTGGACCTGCGCGCGCTGCTCGATGAGCCGCTGAGCCTGGCCCCGGGTGCGACCAGCCTGATCCGCACCGGCCTCGCCATTCATATTGAAGATCCGGGCCTCGCCGCAGTGATCCTTCCGCGCTCCGGCCTCGGCCACAAGCACGGCATCGTGCTCGGCAACCTCGTCGGCCTGATCGACTCGGACTACCAGGGCGAACTGATGGTCAGCTGCTGGAACCGCGGCCAGACCCTGTTCGTCATCGAGCCCGGCGAGCGCATCGCCCAGCTGGTCATCGTGCCGGTGGTGCGTGCGGAGTTCGAGCTGGTATCCGAGTTCGGCAGCAGCGAGCGCGGCACCGGCGGCTTCGGCCACACCGGCAGACACTGATTCCCACCGTTCACTGATTCCATGATTGCCGACAAAGCCAACCCTTCGACCATCGCCCAGGTTCTGACCGAGGCGCTGCCGTACATCCGCCGTTTCGCTGGCAAGACCATCGTCGTCAAGTACGGCGGCAATGCGATGGGCGACGACGACATGATCGAATCGTTCGCGCGAGACATCGTGCTGATGAAGGCGGTCGGCATGAACCCGGTGGTCGTCCATGGCGGCGGGCCGCAGATCGGCAAGCACCTGGAAAAGCTCGGCAAGAAGAGCGAGTTCATCGACGGCATGCGGGTGACCGATGCCGAAACCATGGACGTCGTCGAGATGATGCTCGGCGGCCTGGTCAACAAGGCCGTGGTCAATGCGATCAACCAGCAGGGCGGCCGTGCGGTCGGTCTCACCGGCAAGGACGGCGGTCTGATCCGCGCCAAGAAGTTGTATGTCGCCGGCGGTGACATCGGCCAGGTCGGCGAAGTCGAAGCGATCGATCCGCGAGTCGTCGATCACCTCGAAGCCGGCGGCTTCATTCCGGTGATCGCGCCGGTCGGCGTCGGCGCCAAGGGCGAGGCTTACAACATCAATGCCGATCTGGTCGCCGGCAAGCTGTCGTCGGTGCTGAAAGCCGAAAAGCTGATGCTGCTGACCAATGTCAGCGGCCTGATGGACAAGCAGGGCAAGGTGCTGACCGGCCTCACGGTGGCGCAGGTCAATGCGCTGATCGCCGACGGCACGATCTACGGCGGCATGCTGCCGAAGATCGCCTGCGCGCTCGATGCGGTGACCAGCGGCGTCAAGAACGCAGTGATCATCGACGGCCGGCTCGAGCATGCGGTGCTGCTCGAACTGTTCACCGACGAAGGCATCGGCACCTTGATTCGGGGCTGAACAAGAACAACCGCCAGCCGTTCTAGGGAACGGCTGGCGGTTGTTGGCTCAGTCTCAGCGGTCGACGTTGACGATCGTCACCCGCTGCACCTTCGGATTGTTCAGCTTGGCGCCACCAGTCGGCGCCGACAGCTCGATGCGGAAATTCTCGCTGCGCTCGGCGACGCTGTCCCAGACGATCGGGATCGTGAAGGTCTTGTCGGCGACATCGCCGGACGCCCAGTTGAGATCGCCAGCGGTGGCGCTGTAGTCGGCGCCGGCCAGCGCGCTGCCGTTGACGGTTGCGTAATGGATGCTGACCGCGCCTGCCTGGCCGCCGCTGCGCTGCACGGTGACAGCCAAGCTGCCGGCATTCTCATCGACGCTGACGGCTGAAGCGCTGAACGCCAGCGCGCCGGCCTTGTCGTCGTCGGCGATGTTGGCCGTGCTCAAGGCGCGGCCGAGGATGGCGTTGCCGGTGGGTGCCGACAAACTCAGCGTGAAGCTCTCCTTGCCTTCGACGTTCTGATCGTCGATCAACGGCACGTTGATGGTCTTCGGCGCGGAGTCGCCTGGTGCCCAGCTCAAGGTGCCGGAGACTGCCGCGTAATCCTGACCTGCGATGGCGCTGCCATCGACCGTCGCGTAGCGAACGCTGACCGCGCCATCGAAGCTGCCCGAACGGTTGATCACGAATGCCGCGCTGCCAGCACCTTCCTTGACGGTGATGCTGGCGGAGGCCAGGGCCAGCCGCATCGGCTTGCTGCTCGCGGTGCCACCGGTGCCGCTCAGGCTGGCCAGGGTCGGGCTGCTCGCGGCGCTGCTGGCAACGCTCAAGCTGCCGCTGCGAGTGCCGGTTGCGGTTGGCGCGAAGCTCACCTCGATCGTGCAGCTCGAGGCCGCCGCCAGCATCAGGCCGCAATGGCTGATCTGCGAGAAATCGCCGGTGGCGGCGATGCTGCTGATCGTTAGCGCGGCGTTGCCGGTGTTCGAAAGCGTGACGCTCTGCGCCAGGCTGTAGCTGCCGACGGCCTGTGCCGCGAAGCTCAAGCTGGCCGGACTCAAGGAGGCACTGGCTTCGGTGCCGACGCCCTGCAGCGTGAACTGAGCCGCTGCAGCACTCTGTACCGGCGAGCTGTTGACGCTCAAGGCGGCGCTGCGGCTGCCCGAGCTTGCCGGCGTGAAGCGGAAGCTCGCTGTGCAGCTTTCGTTTACGGCCAACAGGCGGCCGCTGCAGTTGTCGTTGCCGATCGCGAACTCGGTGGGCTGGTTGCCGCCAGCGTTGAAGCCGGTGATGGTGATCGCGGTATTGCCGTCGTTGCTGAAGCTCAGGCTCTGCGCGGCACTGCTGCTGCCGACCGGCTGGTTGCCGAAGTTGATCGATGTGGGGTTCACCGACAGCTTGTAGATCGCTGCGATGCCGGTACCGGACAGATTGACGCTGACCAGATCGGCGCTGTTCGACGGAATCTGCAGCGCAGCGCTGCGGCTGCCGGCTACTGCCGGCTTGAAGCTGATGCCGATCAGGCAGCTGGCGTTCGGCGCCAGGCCACTGCTGCAGGTATTGCTGCCGAGCAGGAAGTCGGCCGGATTGCTGCCGGTGATCGTCGGCGTGCCGACATTCAAGGTCACTGTGCCGGTATTGGTCACAGTCACCGTCTGTTCGGCGCTGCTGGTATCGACCAGGCGTTCGGCGAAGCTCAAGGAAGTAGGGCCGGCATCGATCTTCGCGGCGGTGCGCAGGATCAGCGCGGTCGGCGTCACTTCCAGGGTCGCTTCGAGCCCGGGCGGCACGCTGCCAAGCACGACGTTCGCGGCCGCGAAGCCGTTGGCGGCGCCGTAGTTGATCAGCGTGTAGTCGGTGCCGGCGACGAGGCCGGCGTCGACGATGTCGATGACCGCTGCGCCGCCGCCGCTGAAGTTCAAGCTGCCGCTGATGTTGAGGCTGTTGGCGCTGCTGCCGAGTTCGAACGAAAACCTGGTGCCAGAGGTGATCGCCAGATTGCCGTCGATCGAAAGCGGTCCGAGCTTGCCTGGGGCGACCGCCTTGCCCGGGGCAATCGTGCTGCCGGTTTCGGCAATGACATTGCCGACCGCGCCGCTGCCGCCCAGCAGCGCGCCGCTCTTGACCGTGACCGTGCCGGTGCCGGTCGCGCTGCCTCTGAGGTTGTTCGCGTAGAGGCTGCCGCCGCTCACCGTGGTGTTGCCGGCGTAGGTGCTGGCTCCCGACAGGCTGACGATGCCGCTCTTGATCTCGACACTGGCGAAGTTCGACAGGATGCCGGCGTAGGTGAAGCCGCCCTCGACATCGAGCGTGTTGCTGCCGCTGCCGCCGGACACGTCGCCGATGATCGAGCCGCCGATCAGATGCAGCGTGTCGTTGCCGGCTTCGAGGTCGATCGCCAGGCCGTTGTCGCCCTGGATCGTGCCGCGGTTGGTCAGGACGTCGTTGCCGTCGCCGGTCTGGATCGCGGCACCTTCGGCAGCGTTGCCGGCGCCTTCGATGAGGCCGGTCGCATTGTTGGTGATGGTGTCGGCATAGCTGCCGATGAAGCGGATCGCGTAGCTGTCGTAGCCACGGATCAGGCCGCCGTTGGTGACGGTGGTGGCACTGAAGGCGTTGCCGCCGCTGGAGTTGTCGACCAGCACGCCGTGGCCCTTGCGGCCGCTGCCGGTGGTTTCCCGGCCGCTGATTTCGGCGCCGGCGTTGTTGACGATGATGCCGCCGCCGATCGACACGCCTTCCGGATTGTTGCCGCCGCCGTCGGAGCCGTTGCCGCTCGCGCCGGTGCCGCGAATGATGCCGTTGTTGGTCAGCGTGACCAGGCCGTCGACATCGACGCCGTCACCGTCGCCGGTGTTGTACTTGCTCGAATCGAAGTTGCCGGTGATGGTGCCGCTGTTGATCACCGTGGCGTTGCCGAGGAAGGCCCCGTTGTTGTCGATGTTGAGGCCGGAGCCGTTGACGCCGGTGATCGTGCCGCCGGCATTGTTGGTCACCGTGATCGTGAAATTGGCGCTGCTGGTGGCGCCGCCGGTGATGCCGTGGCGGCCGGAGATGGTGGCGCCATTGTTGTTGGTCACCTGCACGCCGGTGACCACGGCCGTGCCGTCCGGATCGGCCTGGATGCCGTCGTTGCTGCTCGCCTGGGTCACGCCGCCGGCGACATTTTCCAGTACCGGCACCGCTTCGATCAGGCCGGAGTTGTTGATGATGCCGTTGACGCCAGGGCGAATCGCATCGTTGCCGGTGGAGCGCAGCACACCGCTGGCATTGTTGGTGATGCTGTTGCTGCCGCCTATGTCGCGCAGGTTGATGGCGCGGGCGTTGGTCGACATCACCGTGCCGCTGTTGTTCAGCGTGAAGCTGCTGCCGGCCGCACTTGCCGATATCTGGACCGCGTCGTCACCGACGGCCGACAAGCTCGCGCCAGCGCGGTTGGTGATGTTCAAAACCACCGCCGACGAATTGGCGCGGACCGCGCGGCCGCTGCCGGTTTGGCGAATCACGCCGCTGTTGTCGATCACTGCCGTGCGGGTGCCGCTACCGCCGTTCACTGTCATGGCGACCGTGCTGCCGGAGATCGCGAGATTGCCGGTGGTGGCCACAGTACCGGTTTCGGTGCCTCCACTCGCTGGCGCCAGCGTCTTGGCTGAGGTGTCGCTGCCGGTGATGGAAAAGCTGGCGGCGTAGGCCAGAGGCACGGCGGCCAGAACAGCGAGCACAGCACCAGCACGCACAGCGCGCGTTTGCGACATGGAATTCCCCGAGGATGCCCAGCTAGAAAAGTCGATCTGTCGTCGGGCCTCGAGCCTCGCTGCTGTCGCAGCGTGCTTCGGCCATCGTTATGACTTTTCGGAGACTAGAGACGCGGGGTGACGAAAAGATGATGAAGAAATGACAGCCGCAGCACTGTTAGCCAGCCGCTTCGATCGCCGCACGCAGTTGCCGATAGCCTTCGACGACGCGCGGCCCTGGCCGACCCAGGAATTCTTCGCTGATCGCGACGATCTGCTGTTTGGCGACGGCAGGCACCGCCTCCCAGCCCGGGCGGCGGCTGACGACATCGGCGCGGTAGTTGGCGACCTTGACGCCGCACCAGCTCATTGCGATTACGTCCGGCGGCGAGGCCAGCACCTGTTCATCGGTCAGCGGCGTGCTTTTCGCCTCGATGCTCGCCCAGGGGTTCTGGCCGCCGGCGAGTTCGATCAGATCGGTCGCCCAGGCCTGACGGGTCGGTGTGATCACCGGCTTCGGCCACCATTCGATCAGCACTTTCGGGCCGTTCTCGTTGACTCGTGATGGCATCGCCGCGCGCATCTTGGCAATCAGCTGCACGCCGCGCTCGGGAATGCCGAGTGCTGCGGCGATCCGGGCGATGTCGCCATAGATGTCTTCGAGGCTGAGCGGATCGCAGACCAGGGTGCGGATGCCGGCCGCTTCGATCGCATCGACGATGCGCTCATGGCCGGGCACGGTCAGCGAGGTCAGCACCAGATCGGGGCGCATCGCGATCACTTCATCGACTCGGAGATCGAGATCGCGGCCGAGCTTGGGAATCGCCGCAACGACATCGACCGGAAAGTCGGAATCGTCATCACAGCCGATCAGGCAGCTGGCGGCGCCGAGCGCGCTGACGATTTCGGTGTTCGAACAGGTATGCGAAAAGACGCGCATCAATGAGCCTCGCCAACGAATTGCGGGAAGTAGCCGAGCTGATCGTGAACGCTGGAATCATGTGCCGGCACGATGATCAATCCGGGATTGGCATCGCGCAGCGCGCGGATCTTCAGCACCGCCTGCCAGGTGGCCTCGCGATCGGCATCGACGATCAGGCTGGAGACACTGAACTTCGGTGCCGGCCGGTCGATGCCGAGATGGTTCCAGACCGTGTCGCCAACGAAGAAGTAGCGGCGGCCATCGGCCAGGCTCAGCAGCAGACCCGTTGACCCCGCCGTGTGGCCGGGCAGCGGCAGCAGCACGGCGCTGCCATCACCAAACAGATCGAGACTCGAAGTGAAACCGGCGTAGGCCGGGCCGTCGAAGCTGAACGGATGCCAGCGGGTATCGGCACGGTTCAGCTGCGACGGCAGGAACGCCGGCGGATGGCCGTGCTTCGTGGTTTCTCGCTCTGCAGTCGGCAGCCAGATTTCGGCCTGCGGAAAATCACCGAGCGCGCTGGCGTGATCCCAGTGCGCGTGCGACAGGAAGATGCGCGGCGGTGCCTCGATGCCGGCGGCTTGCAACTGCGTGATCGCCGGGTTGACGTGCTTGAAGGCGAAGATCGGCTTGGCCCAGAACGACATCTCCTTGCCGAACTGCTGATCGACCTGGGTGCCGAGCCCGGCGTCGAACAGGAACCGGCCCTGCGGATGCTCGACGAGCACGGCGATATGGCCGATCCGCGTCGGACGGAACAAACCACCATCGGCAACCACCATCGCTTCCAGGGTCGTTGCTTCTCCAGTCTTGATCAGCGCGAAGCGCAGACCGGCTGGTGCCTGAGCTTCCGGCAGCGCCGTGCCTGTGGGAATCACCGCATCCGGCAGCGGCCAGAGCCGCCAGGCGGCGAGGGCGACGAGCACGATCAGCAATATCAACTTGCGCATGGAAGAAGCCTGGATGATGGGGAACGGATGATAACGAGGGTCTCGATGATTACCCGCGTACAATCCGGCCCGGGAGTCGGCCAGACAACCGCTGCTGCCGCAAGGCAGGGGAGGAAAGTCCGGGCTCCGCAGGGCGATGTGCCAGTTAACGGCTGGGCGGCGCAAGCCGACGGACAGTGCAACAGAAAGATACCGCCGATGAACGCGCGCTTGCGTGCGGAACAGGCAAGGGTGAAATGGTGCGGTAAGAGCGCACCGCGAGTTCAGCAATGAACCGGCACGGCAAACCCCACATGGAGCAAGGCCAAATAGGGAGGGAGGTGTCTGGCAGCAATGCCATTGGCACGACACGCGGCCCGCGTGCTCTCCGGGTAGGCTGCTGAAGACGGCGAGTGATCGTCGTCGTAGAGGAATGGTTGTCTCGATGTCGCTGGCGCAAGCTGCCGGCATTAGACAGAACCCGGCTTATCGGCCGACTCCCCTTTGATTCGACAAGCCTGCAACGTGAAAGCGTTGCGGGCTTTTTCGATCCCGCAAACGGCCGTTCCAAACGCGGTGCGTCGCTGCTGAGGAATGCCAACGGGTTCACGATTGTTTACCGATCGTCCGCTGCATTCGCCCACCCTTCCGGGCGGGGAAACCCGAAACAACTTGAGCTAGTACCGCTAAATCATTGTTTTTCATGACTTAGATGGGCCTGTTAATTCTCCGTTAAGCCATTGTCCCTGCAGGGTTTTTAGCTGCAATTGCGCTTGCGGGGTGGTGTGGGGTGGCATATAGTGGTTTTAACGGGGGACAAGTGGTGACACTTGGGCTCCCTGCGCGCCATTGTGGGGCTGAATGCCATGTTTGCTGGATCCAACCGACTGACGATTGACGACAAGGGGCGCCTCGCGATCCCCGCGCGCCTTCGTACCCAGCTCGGCGAGGAGTTCGGCAAGAACGTCGCGGTCACCCTCGGCCCGGAATGCGTCGAGATCTATCCGGCGCCGGTGTTCCGCAAGATGGC
>NZ_CAISIQ010000325.1 GCF_903885465.1 uncultured Nevskia sp. | reverse complement strand
GGATGAGGAACAGGTCACGGTGAGCTAGGTCGTGAAAGCGAACCTCGGCCTCCCCTGGATGCGCAGACACATCGCGAAAATCAAGCAGTGCACGATTTGCAATATTGCCGACCGCCTCAACGCATATGCATAGACCAATCGTCTCTGTTTCTGCCGCGCTATAGGTCATGTCATCGCCTAACTAAAATTAGGTTTTAGAAACGCACAATAAACTGTCCCGTAAACATGCACTGACGCGCGACAAGTACGTAAAATGTGCACGACGATCTGGCGGATATTAAATCAAAGGATTGAGTCCAGTGAACCTCCAGATCGTAACTCATCAGCGATGGCCGTCATGTTCCCTGGCGATTCGCCGCTCGCTTATCTCTTCGGCGTCGGCCGGCTCAGCAGGTCAATGGTCATCCGCTCGAACTTCGGCAGGTCGATATCGAGCACCGCCTGCACCGGGCGCTCGCCGAGGCCCGGGCCGGCGCCGATGGCCCAGCTCAGCGTGTTGCCGTAGCTGGCGCTGAAGCTGGTGTCGACATCCTCGAGCACGGTGCTGCTCCTGGTGATGATCGAGGGATCGAGCCAGACGGCGGCGGCGAGTTCGTCCCACATCGGGAATGACTGGCCGTACTTCACCAGGTAGTCGTCGAACGGCGCCTTGCCTTTCGCGATCTGCTTGAAGAATTCCGGCTTGAAGAAGGTCTTGGTGGTCGGGTCCACCGGCACCTGCAGGATCTTCGGCCAGGGCTGGTGCAGCACGATCGATGCCGCTTCCGGGTCCCAGCGCATGTTGAACTCGCGCCGCGGGGCGTTGACGTACTCGGCAGCGAAGGCGTTGTCGGCCGCGATCGGGTTGAAACTGCCGCCCATGAACACCAGTTCTTTCGCAAGCGAAGCGAACCGCGGATCGAGTGCGGCGGCAACGGCGAGATTGCTCAGCGGCCCGCCGGCCCAGACCGTGACCTGGCCGGGGAATTCGTGAACCTTGCGCACCAGGAAGTTCGCCGCGCTTTCCTTCTGCACCTTGAGCTTCGGCGTGCCGGCCGGCGATGGCGGCACGAAGTAGGGATCAGCGTGATACGGCGAGCGCTGCAGCGCGCCCTGGTCGGGCCAGACCTCGGTCCACGCGCCCTTGTAGTAGAGCGGGCCGTAAAGCTGCTCCCAGAGCTTGTTGCGCGCTTGCGTGTTGAGCAGCGGAAAGACCGCGCCGGCATAGACCGGAATCTCGGTGCGGCCGGCGATTTCGAGCAGGCGCAGCAGGTGGCCCACTTCCTCGTCGCGCCAGCCATCGCCGCTGGTGACGGTGATGCCGAGCACCTCGACATCCGGCGCCTGCATCAGCATCAGGATCGCCTGCAGGTTCGAGGAGGCCGGGCCGAAGGCGTCCTGGTCGATGATGATCTTGCGCTTCGCCCCGGCGGCCTGTGCGCTGAAGACGAGCGTGAGGCTCAGCGCGAGCGTGAGGAAGGCGCGCAGCTTGGATAAGCCGATGAGGGTTTTCATGGTTTCGGGTGATGGCGGGCGGCGATGAAAAAGCCGCAGCAAGGAACCCGCCAGACTCGAGACGCCCCCGGAAGCTGCCCGGGCTCAGCGAACCTCGAAACTGCGCCGCGCGATCAGCTGACCCTGCGGCGTGCGCAGGTCGACACGCCATTTGCCCTGCGGCGCCACGCCGAAATGCTGCTTGCGGCTGTAGGTGCGGAAGCCCGCTTCGCGACCGCCGTCGATCTGGGCCGGGATGCGGTCGACGACCATGCCGTCATGCACCCATTCGAACACCACCGCCTGCGACAAGCCCTGCGGCGCCCGCACGGCGACGAAGGCGCTCAAGGAAGCATCGGCGCCGACCAGCGTCGCGGCATCCACCGAAGTGATCGCCGGGCCGGGCTCATGGCCGTCCATCGCGGTGGTGATCCGGGCATCACGCACCCACAGGCCGGCCGGCGGAATCGCCGCACGGCCGAACCAGGCGAGCGCCAGCACCGTGGCCAGTGCCAGCGGCATCGCGAAACGGCGCAGCCGCTGACGCCAGCGCAATGGCTCGTTGCTCGCCGTATTGAGATCGAGCGCCGGCACCCAGGTGCGCGGCAGGCTGGCGAGCAGGATCACCGCCGTGGTGGCGAAGGCGATCGGCAGCGCCAGTTCCACCGGCAGATGCACGGCGATCGGCAGGATGCTCAGCGCGGCGACGAAGCTGCAGGCGGCGTGGAAAGCCAGCGACAGGCCGGCGTTCGGCGCGATGCGGTGCCAATACAGCGGATCGAGCGTGGCGGCCAATGCCAGGCCGGCGGCGAGGGCGACGAAGGCCATCTGTTCGGGCACCCAGTTCATCGCGATGAACAGGAACGGCAGCGAGAAATAGAGCAGTTCCTGCTGCACCTGCTGAGTCAGGAAACGCGCCGTGGCCGGTGGCAGCCGGCCGCGCGAATGGCGGCTCAGCCAGCCGCCGATCAGGTCTTCAAGCAGCAGCCACGGCCAGCCGATCAGCGCGATGAACGCCATCATCCGCGCCATGCTTTCGCCACGCTGCACCAGCACGAAGCTGCCGATGCCGAAGGCCAGACTCAAGGTCGGCAGCAGCGCTGGATAGCGGCGCAGCAGGCTCAGGCCGCGTTCCAGCAGCGGATGCGGCGACGGACTTTCCGGCAGGCCTGCCGGATCGGGCGCAAGAGCGGTCATGGTCTGGCGATGGTGCTGGTGCTGGTGCGTCGCAGTCGACGATGGGCGGACGTGATCAGACGACCGTCCCGAACAGTTGGCCGACACCGGCACTCAGCGCCATTGCCAGCGCGCCCCAGAACGCCACGCGCAAGGCGCCCTTGAGCACCGAAGCGCCGCCCGCCCGGCCGGCAGCGCCACCGAGCACGAGCAGCATGGCCAGTGCCGTTGCCGAGGTCGTTATCGATACGCTTTCACGCGGCGCGATCAGCACAGTCAGCACCGGCACCGAAGCGCCGAGCGTGAACGCCAGCGCCGAGGCCAGGGCGGCCTGCACCGGCCGGGCGCGCAGGGTATCGGTGATGCCGAGTTCGTCGCGGGCATGGGCCTGCAGGGCGTCGTGCGACGTCAGCTGCACGGCAACCTGGCGCGCCAGCGCGGCATCGAGGCCGCGGCTCATGTAGATCGCGCTGAGTTCCTCGAGCTCGTGATCGGGCTCCTGGTGCAGTTCGTCGCGCTCGCGGGCCAGATCGGCATTTTCGGTATCGGCCTGTGATTGCACCGACACATATTCGCCAGCTGCCATCGACATTGCCCCGGCGACGATGCCGGCAACGCCGGTCAGCAGCAGGCTGTGCTGGCTGGCACCGGAGGCGGCGACCCCGACCACCAGGCTGGCCACCGAAATGGTGCCGTCATTGGCGCCGAGCACGGCGGCGCGCAGCCAGCCGATGCGGTCGGAACGGTGCAATTCGGGATGGCTGCGGGACATGGGCGGTGATCGGAAGGGAACGTACGGGGCCAGCGGCGCGCAAGGTAACAGGCTGACTGGCTTGCCGTTCGTGCGCTCTTCAGGACTTCGCTTCGAGCAGCCGGGTCAGCAGTGCGATCTGCTCGCGCTGCATCTCGACCAGTTCCAGCCACTGCTGCTCGCGCAGGTTGTCGACCTTCTGATGCAGGCCGAGGATTTCCAGCTCCGATTTCAGATTGACTTCGTAGTCGTGCTCGGCCGCCTTGCGATCCTTCGCCGACTGGCGGTTCTGCGACATCATGATCACCGGCGCCTGCAGTGCCGCGAGCATCGACAGGATCAGGTTCAGAAACACGAACGGGTAGGGATCGAACGGCCCGGCCGCGCTGCGGGTCAGCAGCACCGCGTTCAGCACCACCCAGACCACCAACAGGCCGAGGAAGCTCAGGATGAAGGTCCAGGAGCCGCCGAACGCGGCGATGCGATCGGCCACGCGCTCACCAAAGCCCATCGACTCGTCGAATTCCTGCCCGGCGTCGCGGCTGATGTGCAGCCGCTTGGCGACTCGATCGATGACTCTTTTCTCGCTGCGGCTGACCTCATGGCCTTTGACGGCAATGCGGGCGGTCAGCTCATCGATGGTCTTGCGGTTCACGGTGACTCACTCCTGCGGGGCTGGATGCCGATACAGCCTAGTGCACCAACCGTCGCTCAGAACGAACGGCCGTCGACAAACTTGCGCTCCAGGGTCGTCAGCTCGACGCCTTCCAGGCAGCGGACGTTGATCGCCGCCGTCGCCACGCCGTCGCGCCCGGTGCCGAGACCGAACGGCGCGCAGCCGCACTGCGGACAGAACTGATGGCGGATCGCGTGGCGGTTGAAGGTGTAGGTGCTGATAGCTGTTTCGTCCGTGGTTATCCGCAGCGCAGTGCGTGGCACGAACGACAGCAGGTAGCCCTTGCGGCTGCAGTGCGAGCAATTGCATTCCATCACCGAGTCGAAATTGCCATCGACTTCGAAGGCGATTTTTCCGCAATGGCAGCTGCCCTTGTGCGTTGTTTCCTGCGTCATGTTCACGCTCCTGGTTCGGCGTTCTTCGCCGAGGTCGAGCGTATCCGGCCTTGCTGCGGGTCGTCGATGTCGCGCTAGTAATTGACCGTGATCACCAGGCTATCGGCATAACTGCCGGCCGCTGCCGGTTGCTGAGCGAGGATGCGGCCATAGACGGTATGGGTCGTCGAAGTGCCGCCCAGCGCGATCAGGAAACCGCCGGTGACGCCGGTGACATTGTCCCAGACGGTGCTGTAGCCGGCGGTCGCGTAGACGTTGTAGGGCAGGGTATTGCCGCCCGCGCTCAGAGTCCGGCTCGCGGTGTTGCCGGAGCCGCCGCCGGACAGCAGGATGCGGTAGCTGACCAGCAGACCGACACCGGTGCAGCTCACCGTCACCGAGCCGTTGGCAAAGTCCGCCGAGGGCGAGATCGGGTCATAGCCGCCGAAGGCGACGCTGCTGCTCGACGCCGTGCAGGACGCCAGCAGGGCTTCGCTCGGCAGTGGCAGCAGGGCCATCAGCGCCAGCAGCGTCAGGCGCTTCATGGCCGGTCATTACCGGCGACGCAGCGCAAAGCCTCGCGCTCGCTGCGCGCATCGATCGTCGCCGTGCAGCTGCCCTCCGGCCATTGCGCGCGCAGGCTCTGCGGATGGTTCGCGGTTTCCAGGTAGACCAGGCCGTCGTAGCCGACTGGCAGATCGAGCGCCTGTCCATCGAGCACCAGCGCGGTGCCGGCCGGCAATGGCAGACCGCCGGCATCGACCAGCCGCAGCCGCTGCATGGTCCGGCGATCGATCGCGAAGTGCACGGCCACGCCGGATTCCGCCGGCGGCGCGATCACCGCGCCGTTGTCGCGCAGACTGACCGCGATCGGCAGATCGCGTTCGTCGATCGCCAGGCGGTTGCGCTGGTAGGGCGCGAGGTCGGTCAGCAGCAGGCGGCCGTGATCGTCGCTGCGGCCGACCCACTGGTTTTCGCGCAGCACACCGATACCGCTGACGCCGCCGGTATCGATCACCGCGAAGCTGTCGCGGATGGTGGGTGCCCAGTAGCCGTGGCCGTCGCTCCAGGCGAGGCTGGTCTGGGCGAAGGCGCTCGGCGCGCTGCTGCCGTTGATGCCGGCATAGCCGGCGCCGAAGGTGCCGTGCGTCGTTGCCCAGGCGGCTTCGGCTTCGCGCAGGCCATCGTCGCGGCTGTCGGCATTGCCGCGCCAGGCCCAGCCGAGCGGCCCGGCCGGCAGTTGCTGGATGCTGGCGCGGGCGCCATCGCGGCCGCTGTCGTTGCTGTACTGCAGGCCGGCGCCGCCGGTTCCAGAACGTGGGGAGCCGAAGGCGCTGGCCAGGCCGATGACCACGCTGTTGCCGTGATCGCCATCGAGCGTGTGCAGCCAGCTGGCATAGGCCTGCAGACGTGCGCCGAGCGGCTGGCCCCAGCCGAAGCCGGCCAGCCGGATGCTGCCAGCGCCCGGTGCATTCGCCCAGGACTGTTCGGAGACGTAGATCGCGCTCGCCGTGCCGCCGCCGGGCATCCGGCAGGACAGGCGTGCGCCATCGGAGAAATGGATGGCGCCGGGATTGCGCCCGAAATCGGTGTAGTCGCGGCTGGCGATGCGCCGGCGCAGCGACAGGCTGTAGCGATCGTCGACCCGCTCGAAACCGAGCGTGGCGATCGCACCGGCGCCGGCTTCGCTGTTCGACGCTGCGACCGATGCGGTGACGATGCCGAACGGTGCGGCGAACACATCGAGCTCACCGCCGGCGAGCTGGCGCCGATCGGTGCTGCCGGCGCGCAGCAGCACGGTCAGCTGATCGTTGATGCCGCGGCGCAGGCTGCCGGCCAGCAGCGGCGTGGCGTAGCGGTCGTCGGGCCCGGTGTAGTCCTTGCGCAGCAGGCCGGCTTCGATGCCCTGTTCCTGCAGACCCGTCGCGAGCAGGCGCGGCGAGGCATAGAACGGCTGGCTCAGCGTCTGTTCGCGGCCGAGCGCATCGCGCAGGGTCACGCTCAGTTCACCGGCGCCGGTCAGGGTGGGAATGCTTTCGAAGCGGAATGCACCGGGCTGCAGCGGCTGCGCCGGGGACTGCTGCACGCCGTTGACGTACAGCTGCGCCGTCGAGGCCAGCGCCGCGCTGCCGGCAATCGTCGGCAGCGGAAAGGTGATGCGATCCGGTTGCAGTGCGAACTCGGTGCCCCATTGCAGGCCGCCGAAACGCAGCGCGGTTTCCCAATCGGCGCTGTGGGTGATGCTGTCGCCGAGCCGCAGGCGTAGCGCCCGCTCGGGGTCGTCGATCAACCAGTGGCTGTCGAGCCGGCGCAGCCGCTGGCGATCGACGAACAGACCGCTGCGGCCAGCGCCGCCGGCGGTGAAGCCACCGAGATCTAACAGGCCGCTGGCCGAGGCGCGGCCGGCCCGGCCGCCATAGCGAGCATCGATGTTCAGATAGGCACCAGTGCTGGCCACGGTGATCGGGGCAGCGTTCGGGCGATCGAAGCGGGTGCGCTGCACGCGCTGCGGATTGGCATCGACCCACAGCTCGCTGCGGCAGGCGTCATAGCGCAAGGCCAAGCCGTCATCGGGCTGCAGCACGGCCCAGCGCTGGCCGCCGGCATCGGTTTCGATGCTGTGCGGGGGCAGCGGCGTCCACTGCGTCCAGGCCTCGTACGGCGCGCGCCACAACTGGTCTTCGCCGCGAATCAGCACGGTGTCCTCGGCGGCGGTATCGGGATGGGCGTGGACGGCGAGCACGGCGCGCTGGCGATTCAGCGGAACGATCTGCACGGCGTTGATCGGGCAGGGATCGGCGGCGAACCACAGGCCGGCGTCGCTGGCCAGGGCCGGAGCTGCGAACAGCGTCGCCGTGATCGCTAGCAGTGCCCGCCGATCATTGCCGCTGCCAAGCCAATTCATGGTCGTGCAGCGGCAAGCTGCCCTGCACGCTGAGCACGGCGTTCGCGGTTGCCGGCAACGGCGCTGCGAGCTTCAGCGGGAACGCGCGGTGTTCGCCGGGAAACACGTACAGCGGCCCTGTAAGCGTCGACAGCGCCTTGCCGTCGTTGCCGGCCACGGTGGCGGCATCGATGCGTTCGGTGATGGTGCCGCGGTTGTCGACATCGAGCGCCAGGCCGTCCGAACTCTGTTCGGTGGACCAGGCCAGTGCCGAGCGCCGCTCCGCCGGCTGGCGGAACAGCGGCAGATTCATCCGCAGACGCATCGCGATCTGCACCAGCGGCGTCGCCACCTGTGGCTGCGGCAGTTCTTCGACGATCACCCGCCAGTGGCCTTCGGCGGAATCGAGCTGGCGTCCAGCGAAACCGATGCGGACGATCTGCTGATCGGCGACATCGAGCCGGAACATCGGCGGCGTGACGATCGGTGCATCGTCTCCGGTCACGGGTTCGAGCACGTCGACACCATCGACGCGGGTCCAGCGATGAACGCTGACCTGCACCATGGTCGCGGCATTGCCGGCATTGCTGACCAGCATCGACGTTGCATGCTGGCCGGCGGCCAGTTCGAGACGCACCGGGTTGACGGTGAACGAGCCTGCCGCGGCCTGCGTCGCCAGCAGGCTCAGCACACAGGCGGCTAGCGGCGGCAGCAGTCGGATGCGCATGACTGGCCCCGGCTCAGTAGGTGACGGTGATCGCGACGGTATCGGTGTAGCTGCCGGTCGGCGCTGCTTCGCTGGCCGGAATCTGGCCGTAGACGGTGATCGTATTGGTCAGCGACGAGGCCGACGAGGTGCCGTCGAGCGTATCGGTGGCGGGCGTGTTGCCCCAGTTCAAGGTGCGGCTGGGATCGCGGAACAGGCGATAGCCGAGCGCGTTGCTGCCGCTGGTCAGCTTGCGCAAGGCCACCGTGGCGCCGGTGCCGGCGCCGGCATTGAGGCCGATGTTGTAGGCGGTGCCGAGCGTGCAGGTCAGCGTCACCGTGGTCGAACCGTTCAGCGTGCTGCCCGAGGTCGGGTCATAGCTGCCGAAGCTCAGCGAGCCATTCGAGATCAGGCATACCGAAGCCACCGAGGCACTGACCGACAGCGTGCCGCTAGCGGTGGCCGCGTGGGCTGCAGGCATTGCCGTGATCAGCGCCAGCGCGAAGGGGGCGGCGAGTCTGAAAAGGCTGATCGATGGGGAAGGCTTGATGCGCATGGCGGTGCTCCGTGACGGTATTTCTGCGGTGCGCCGGATTTCCGGCACCGCATCAAGGTCCTGCAAGCGCTGGTCCCCTGGGCGTTTGCGTACCGCCAGTCGGCACGCAAGCGCCGCTGGCCTCACAATTCGCGGCTTGCCGACGCGGAATGCGTCAGCCGACTGCCTCAGGTGCCCCGTGGAAACTTCGCCGTTCTCGTCCTTGCCGCTGAATCCGCTGCTGCTGCAGGCGCTCGATTCCCTCGAATACAAGGCGATGACGCCGATCCAGGCGATGAGCCTGCCGCCGATGCTCGAAGGCCGCGACGTGATTGGCCAGGCGCGCACCGGCAGTGGCAAGACCGCGGCTTATGGTCTGGGCCTGCTGTCGAAGATCGACGCCACCCTGATGAAGACCCAGGCGCTGGTGCTTTGCCCGACCCGCGAACTGGCGGACCAGATCGCCAAGGAAATCCGCCGGCTCGCGCGCTGCATGCCGAACGTCAAGCTGACCGTGCTCGGTGGCGGCATTTCCAAGCGGCCGCAGGTCGCTTCGCTTGAGCACGATCCGCACATCGTCGTCGGCATGGCCGGCCGCGTGCAGGAGCTGCTCGACGAGGGCAATCTCAAGCTCGACAGCCTGCGCGTGCTGGTGCTCGACGAGGCCGATCGCATGCTCGATTCTGACTTCGAACAGGCCAGCCGCGCGATCGTCGATCTGGCGCCGAAGACGCGCCAGACCCTGTTCTTCTCGGCCACCTTCCCGGACACCGTGCGAGCGATCAGCCGCCGCCTGCAGCTGAATCCGGTCGAGATCACCGTCGACAACGAGATCGTCACCGCGCAGGTCGAACAGACCTTCTACGAGGTCGATCCGATGAAGCGCCTCGATGCGCTCGCGCATCTGCTGAGCACCCAGCGGCCGGAATCAGCGCTGGTCTTCGCGCACACCAAGAACGATGCCCAGGACATCGAAGTGCAGCTCGCCAAGCGTGGCTTCTCGGTGCTGTCCCTGCACGGCGATATCGACCAGCGCGATCGCGACGAAGTGCTGGTGCGCTTCACCAATGGCTCGGCCCGCGTGCTGATCGCCACCGATGTTGCTGCGCGCGGCCTGGACATCAAGGATCTGGCGCTGGTGATCAGCTACGAGCTGCCGCTAGAGCCGGACCAGCATGTCCATCGCGTCGGCCGCACCGGCCGTGCCGGCAAGAGTGGCCTGGCGCTGCACCTGTACGCGCCGCGCGAGCGCAGCCGGGTCGCTGCGATCGAAGCCAAGCTCGGCTTCAAGGCGGCAATCGGCAAGCTGCCGATGTCGGCACTGTCGCCCGATCGTCCGGTGCCGCCGGTGTTCGTCACCATCTGTGTCGACGCCGGCCGGCGCGACAAGCTGCGGCCGGGTGATCTGCTCGGTGCGCTGACCGGTGCTGCCGGGCTCGCCAAGGAAGCGGTCGGCAAGATCAACACCTTCGATACCCGCACCTATGTCGCCATCGACCGCCGCTTCGCCAAGGGCGCGATCGACGGCCTGCGCGCCGGCAAGATCAAGGGCAAGAACTTCCGGGTACGGCCGATCGATTGAGCGGGCTGCGTGCTACTTCTTCACCGGCCCGAAACCCGCTGGCGCCTGCCGATGCCTGGTCGCCGCCTCGTAGGCGCCGGCGATCCTGAACAGCGTCGCTTCGTCGAAGGGTTTGCCGAGGAAATCGACGTTCACCGGCAGCTTCGCGGCGATCGGGCCGATCATCCTGGTGCCGCCTTCGGCGTCCTTGTCGGGCACCCGGTCGTAGACCTCGGTGGTGAAACCGGCCGGCACTGACAGCGCCGGAAAGCCGTTGGCGCCGAGCAGGGTCCAGGCCAGTGCCGAGCGGCCGTTCTTGTTCGGTTCGGTGGGCATGCCGAGCTTGGGCGAGGGGATGTTGCTGGTCGGATAGACCACCGCGTCGAGGTTCTGCTCGGCCATGCACTGGATGCCGATCTGCTGCAGCGCGAAGCGCTGTTCCAGACGCGCGGAGATATCCAGGGTCTTGTCCTTGAATTTCTCTTCCAGGCCTTTCTTCTTGTCCGAGAAGCCGGTGCCGGCGCGCACGTCGGTGTAGAAGCGCGACTTGTTGATCAGGTCTTCCGTGCTCTTGATGTTGGCGTCGCCACGCGCCTGCAGATACTGATCGAGCACGAAGCGGCCTTCGCCGATGGTCTTGTCGGCACCCAGATCTCGGATGGTCAGCGTGCTGTCGGCAGGAAACAGTTTGGGATCGGCCGACATCGCCACCAGCTGCGGAATGTGATCGCCATCGGCCGGGAACAGCTTCGGGTTCTGCTGGATCAGGGCGCGCGAATAAGCCGACGGTGCGTACCTGGCCACGCACTGCTGGAACAGCGCGCCGCTGGCGCCGGGATCGACGATGGTGGCGCCGAGTTTCTGCAGATCCGTCACCGCGCGCTCGACGATATCGATGCTCTGCTCATCCGCCTTGGTGAACAGCGCCTTGTTCATGAATTCGCGCAGTACGCCGATGCGCAGGCCTTTCAGGCTTTTCTCGTGCGGGTAGCTCGCATACGGCTGCGGCGGCTTGCGGCCGATACCAAAGGCAGTGAGTTCGTCCTTGGGGTCGTAGCCAGAAATCACGTCGAGCACGGTGGCCGTGTCTTCGACCGTGCGGCACAGTGGGCCGACTCGATCATTCATGTAGCTGGCCTTGATCATGCCGGCACGGCTGACCAGTTCCTGCGTCGCGGCGATGCCGACGACGTTGTTGTTCTTCGCCGGGTTGCGTGCCGAAGGCCCGGATTCCTCGGCGATCGAACAGACAGCGAGACTCGCCGCCACCGACGAGCCGGAACCGCCGCTGGAGCGGCCCGGGCTGCGCTCGGTGTCGTAGGGATTGCAGAGCACGCCGCCGAAACTGCTGCGATCGCCGCTGGCGTATTCGCCCATGTTGGCCTTGCCGATGATGATGGCGCCGGCCGCGCGCAGGCGCTTGACGAACTCCGCGTCCAGCGGCGGGCGATCGTTCGCATAAGGCGCGTCGGCGCCTGAAGTGGTGCGCAGATCGGCGGTGTCGTACTGGTCCTTCACCGAGATCGGAATGCCGTGCAGCGGGCCGACCAGCTTGCCGGTCGCAGCGAACTGCCGGTCCAGTTCGGCCGCAGCTTCGAGCGCGTCCGGCAAGGCCGGATCAGCATCGGCCTTGTCGGTCATGCTGCGGGCCTTGTGCGGGTTGAAGCCCCATTTCTTCAGCATCGCTGGACGCAGGTTGAGCGTGGCATAGGCGTTGATCTGGCCGGCATTGGGGATCGTCTCGATCTTGCCGAGCACGCCGTCCGGCTGCTTCACGCAGACGCCGTCATAAGCCTTGATGCGTTTGAGATGCAGATTCACCACCTCGGTGGCAGTGATCTGCCTTGCCAGGATCGCCTTCTGAATGTCGGCGATGGTCGCTTCCTCGACGGCGAAGCTCGGTGCGGCCAATGTCGGCAGGCTGGACAGCGCGGAAAGGGCGAAGGCGAGACGGAACAGGCGCATGGCGTCGTCTTGAAGAGCGGGATGCCCTTAAGACGAGCTGGGTGTGTTTGCCCCTACCCAGCGGCGACTCGCAGCGTCGCAACCTCGTCCGCGGTCAGATGCCGCCAGGCGCCCTTGGCCAGATCGCCGAGGGCCAGACCGCCAATCGACACCCGCAGCAGCCGCAGCACATCAAAGCCCAGCACTTCGAGCAGCCGGCGGATATGCCGGTTGCGGCCTTCGTCGAGGACGATTTCCAGCCAGCAGTTGCGTTCACCGGAGCGCAGCAGAGTCGCGCTGACTGCCGATAGACGTTCACCGCCATCGACGATGCCGGCGACCATCGCCGCCAGTGCCACTGCATCCGGCAGGCCGTTGATCTGCACGTGATAGGTCTTGACCAAGCTTCCCGCAGGCTCGGTGATTCCAGCCGCCCAGACCGTGTCGTTCGATAGCAGCAGCAGCCCTTCGCTGGCCTTGTCGAGCCGGCCGACCGG
Source organism: uncultured Nevskia sp. (assembly GCF_903885465.1). Classification (GTDB taxonomy): domain Bacteria; phylum Pseudomonadota; class Gammaproteobacteria; order Nevskiales; family Nevskiaceae; genus Nevskia. The sequence goes on along the minus strand of NZ_CAISIQ010000325.1, from coordinate 14,802 downwards.
ACCGAGCCAAGGCAGGCCGGCGTCGGCGATCAGGTTGTAGACGGTGTCGCGGCCGCGTTCATCGGCGGCGCTGACGACGATGCCGCGCGGTTTGTTGACGGCGATGTAGAGCTTCGCGGCGGCCTGCACGTCGACGCCATCGAGCGCGATCCGTTCGCGCTGGGCATCGCTCGGCCGTTCGGGATTGCGTTCGATGCGGCCACCGACGGTGACTCTTCCGGCCTTGATCGCGATCTCTGCCTGGCTACGCGAGCAGACGCCGAGTTTCGACAGTACGCGGGCCAGGCCGTGGCGCGGTGGCTGCGGTGCGGACTTCGGGGTCGGACGAGAAGACTTCATGGCGCGAAGCCTAACAAGCGCTGCTCAGGGCCTCGTGAAGCGCGATAGAAATTTCATACCGATCAGCGTCTTGCGAAATTCTCCGAAAAATCTTCGCGCGGCCTGTCGATTTCCACCCGCCTGCTTCGTCGTTGTCTTGAAGGCTCAGAACAAACTGAGTTCACGACCGACACGAACAGGAGAATTCAAATGCGCTTCATGGTGATCATCAAAGCCGATGCCAATTCGGAAGCCGGCGTGATGCCGGACGAGAAACTGCTGACCGAGATGGGCAAGTTCAACGAAGAGCTGGTCAAGGCGGGCGTGATGCTGGCCGGTGAAGGCCTGCATCCCAGCTCGAAGGGTGCGCGGGTCCGTTTTGCAGGCAGCAAGCGCACCGTCATCGACGGCCCGTTCGCGGAAACCAAGGAGCTGATCGCCGGCTTCTGGCTGTGGGAGCTGCGCTCGATGCAGGAAGCGATCGAATGGCTGAAGCGCTGCCCTTGTCCAATGATCGGTGAGTCCGAAGTCGAGATTCGCCAGGTGTTCGAGGCCTCCGATTTCGGCGAAGCGTTCACCCCGGAACTGCAGGAACAGGAAGCCAAGCTGCGCGCCCAGATCGAAGCGCAGCACTGATCCAAACCCTATCAACGAAGCAACGAATCAACGGAGCAAGACCATGCGCATCAATCCCTACCTGAGCTTCAAGGGCCAGTGCCGCGAAGCCTTCGAGTTCTATGCCAAAACCTTTCGCGGCGAGATCGCGATGATCATGAGCCAGGGCGAATCGCCGATGGCCGCCGAATTGCCAGCCGCCAGCCGCGACCTGATCATGCATGCCGAATTGCACATCGGCGATCAGGTGCTGATGGGCGCCGATGCCGTCGAAGGTTGCGGTCCGTCGCAGGGCAATGGTTGCGTGACGATCACCGTCGACAGCATCGATGAAGCCGAACGCCTGTTCGCGGCCTTGAGCGCCGGCGGCACGGTCTTCATGCCGATGGCAGAAACGTTCTGGGCGCAGCGCTTCGGCATGGCCAGCGACCGTTTCGGCACGCCGTGGATGATCAACTGCCTGAAGCCGATGCCCTGAGCGCTGTATCCCCAGGAGACTCACCGATGATCGATATTCCCACCGTCGCGGACAGTCCGGCCCAGGCCACGGCGATGATTGCGCTGAACATCCCGCGCGACGAGATTCGCAGCTGCATGGGGCCGGCGATCCAGGAAGTGTTCGCCGTGCTGGGCGCGCAGGGCCTGCGTCCGGCCGGCCCCTGGTTCTGCTATCACCATCGGCTCGATCCGGCGCGCTTCGATTTCGAAGTCAGCGTGCCGGTCGATGGCGTGGTCACCGCCAGCGGTCGCGTGCAGCGGGGCATGCGACCGGTGGCGACGGTGGCTCGCACGGTCATGCACGGCGCTTACGAGCAATTGCACACCGCCTGGCCGGCGCTCGATGCCTGGGTGACCGAGCAGGGCCTGACCATGCGTGGCGACTTCTGGGAGATCTATACGGTCGGCCCCGAGTCGAGCACCGATCCCGCCAGCTGGCGCACCGAGCTGAACCGGGCGCTGATCCCCAACTAGAACCACCCAAGCCCCAAGCAAGCTCATGACCGCTCCACTCGAAGGAGCCCGCCGCTGGCGGGCCTTGTACATGCTCTGCCTCGGCGTGCTGATGATCGTGCTCGACACGACCATCGTCACCGTCGCGCTGCCATCGATGAAGGCCGATCTCGGCTTCAGCGAGACCTCGCTGGTCTGGGTGGTCAACGCCTACATGCTGAGCTTCGGCGGCTTCCTGCTGCTGGGTGGCCGGCTTGGCGATCTCTACGGTCACCGGCGCTTGTTCCTGTCCGGCCTGGTGTTGTTCACCGCGGCATCACTGGCCTGTGGGCTGGCCGGCTCGCAGCTGATGCTGGTCTCGGCCAGAGCGGTGCAGGGGCTCGGCGGCGCGGTGGTCACGGCGGTGGCGCTGTCGTTGATCATGAATCTGTTCACTGAAGATGGTGAACGCGCGAAAGCGATGGGCATCTACGGCTTCGTCTGCGCGGCGGGCGGCAGCATCGGCGCGTTGCTCGGCGGCGTGCTGACCACCGGGCTGAGCTGGCACTGGGTATTTCTGGTCAACCTGCCGATCGGTGTGTTCGTCTACATCGGCTGCGGACGACTGCTGCCACACGCGGCGGACGATGTCGGCGCCGGGCAGCAGCTGGACTGGGCCGGTGCCCTCACCATCACCAGTTCGCTGATGCTCGCCGTCTACGCCGTGGTCGGCGGCAATGAAGCCGGCTGGCGCTCGACGCAGACCCTGTCTCTGCTCGGCATCGCCGCGCTGCTGTTCATCGCCTTCCTGATCATCGAATCGCGGGTGCGCCAGCCGCTGATGCCCTTGTCGCTGTTCCGCCATCGCAACATCGCGGTGGCCAATGTCGTCGCCGTGCTGTGGTCGGCGGCGATGTTCGCCTGGTTCGTGATTTCGGCGCTGTATCTGCAGCTGGTGCTGAACTACGAAGCACTCGATGTCGGCCTCGCCTTCGTGCCGGCGGACCTGATCATGGCGGCGTTCTCGCTGGGGCTTTCGGCGCGTATCGTCGTCCGCTACGGCCTGCGTAGTCCGATGTGGATCGGCCTGCTGCTGGCGGCGGTCGGCCTGGCGCTGTTCGCCCGGGCGCCACTCGAAGGCCATTTCCTGGTCGACGTGCTGCCGGGCATGTTGCTGCTCGGCATCGGTGCCGGCCTGGCCTTCAATCCGTTGCTGCTGGCGGCGATGAACGATGTGCCGCCGTCCGATGCTGGTCTTGCTTCGGGCGTGGTCAACACCGCGTTCATGATGGGCGGCGCGCTCGGCCTCGCGGTGCTGGCCAGCCGGGCTGATGGCGAGACCCGGAAAGCGATCTCCGCCGGTGTCGAACCGATCGCCGCCCTGGCCGCCGGCCATCGGCTAGCCTTCGTCTGGGGCACTGGCTTCGCGCTGTTGGCAGCGCTGATCGGCGGTGTGCTGCTGCGGCCGAAGATGGCGCCGTCGCCGGAAGGCGCGGCGACCGGCCTTGTGCACTGATGTCCGCACCGGCAAAGGCAGCAGTCGCCGAGCGCATCGCGGCGATCTGGCGCATCGAATCAGGTCGGCTGATCGGTGCGCTGGTCAGGTTGGTGCGTGATGTCGGGCTCGCCGAAGACCTCGCCCAGGACGCGCTGCTCGCCGCGCTCGAACAATGGCCGGAAGGCGGCGTGCCGGACAATCCCGGAGCCTGGCTGATGACCACTGCCAAGCACCGGGCGATCGATCGCCTGCGCCGCGACATCCTGCACCGCGAGCGGGCCGGTTCGCTGGCCGCCGAGATCGAGACCCAGCTGCGCGATGCTCAAGCGCAGCCGGATGCCGACGCGGCGCCGGGCGAAACGGTCGGCGACGATCTGCTGCGGCTGATGTTCATTGCCTGCCATCCGGTGCTGTCGCCGGAAGCGCGGGTGGCGCTGACCCTGCGCATGCTCGGCGGCCTGAGTACGGACGAGATCGCCCGCGCCTTCCTGGTGCCGGAGCCGACCATCGCCCAGCGCATCGTCCGCGCCAAGCGCACGCTCGGCGAACGGCAGATTGCCTTCGAGCTGCCCGATGCCGAAGCGCTGGCGGCAAGGCTCGATTCGGTGCTCGGCGTCATCTACCTGATCTTCAACGAAGGCTATGCAGCCACCGCCGGTGCCGACTGGCTGCGCCCGGCTCTGTGCGAGGAAGCCATGCGCCTGGGCCGCATCCTGTCCGGGCTGGCGCCGCGCATCGCCGAGGTGCACGGCCTGCTGGCGCTGATGGAAATCCAGGCCTCGCGTCTGCGCGCGCGCACCAGCCCGGACGGCGAGCCGATCCTGCTGCCGGATCAGGATCGCGCCCGCTGGGATCGCCTGCTGATCGGCCGCGGCCTGGCGGCGCTGGCCGCCGCGGAGAAGCTGGCCGAGCGTCGCGGCAGCTATACCCTGCAGGCCGGAATCGCCGCCTGCCACGCGCGCGCAGCGACGGCTGCGGCCACCGACTGGCCGCGCATCGTCAGGCTCTACGACGAATTGCTGGACCTGATGCCGTCACCGGTCGTGGCATTGAATCGGGCGGTGGCGGTCGGCATGGCCGAAGGCCCGGCGGCCGGTCTGGCCGAGGTCGATGAACTGGTCGCCCTGGCCAGCCTCGCGGCTTATCCCTGGCTGCCGAGCGTGCGCGGCGATCTGCTCGCCAAGCTCGGCCGGCACCGCGAGGCCGAAGCCGAATTCCTGCGCGCCGCGAGCCTGACCCAGAACGAACGCGAGCAACGTTTCCTGCGCAAGCGAGCCGTCGAAAGTGCTGCGTCATGACGGCGCCGCGCTACCGCCGTAGCATCCAAAGTCTCCACTCTCTCAGCCGTCGACTACTGCCATGTCCTACGCCCTGCTGATTCTCGAAGAACGAGCCCGCCGCGGTCGCCGCAGCCGCCAGGATGCGATGACCGAATACGACGCCATGCAGGGCTTCGGTGCCGGCCTTGCCGCGCGCGGCATTCTCAAGAGCGGCGAGGCGCTGAAGCCGGATGCCGAGGGCGTACGGGTCAGTGCGCGCGGCGGCCGGGCGCTGGTGCTCGACGGGCCGTTCGCGGAATCGAAGGAAATGATCGGCGGCTTCTTCCTGCTCGATGTCGCCAGCCGTGCTGAAGCGATCGCCATCGCGGCCGAATGTCCGGCCACGGCCTGGGCGACGGTGGAAGTCCGCGAGATCGGCACCTGCCACGATCAGTAGAACCCGCTTGCAACGAAAAGAGGCCGCACTAGGCGGCCTCTTTTTTACAGCTCGGCGATTTAGCAGAGGCCGAGGAAGGCCAGCAGGCAGCCGCCGCCCGAACCGCCGCCCGAACCGCCGGTAGTGCCACCCGTGGTCCCGCCGGTGGTGCCGCCCGGGAGACCTGGCAGGCCAGGGAGACCGCCGCCGGTCAGCGGAGCGAGCAGCGAGCTCAGCAAGGTCTGCAGCGGGCCGGTGGCCGTCGCCAGCGGCGAGGTGCCGGCGCTACCGGTCAGGCCGGTCGGCAGCAGCGAGGTCAGCTGGGTGACCAGGCCGGTCAGCGCGGCGAAGCCGGTGCCGCCCAGCGGGTTGGTCGGCAGCGGCGTGGTCGGGCTGGTGCCGAGGCCACCGGTCAGGCCGGCGATCGCGGCCTGCAGCATGGCGACGACATCGGTCGGCGCACCGGCACCGGCTTCGCCCTGCAGCGAGCCGACCGGCAGCACCAGGGTCAGCACATCGTTCAGCGCGTTCTGGGCCAGCGTCTGGAAGGCCCCGGCCAGCGCCGTCGGCGAACCGCCGGTGGCGGCGAGGTTGGTCAGCACCACCAGCTGGTCCAGCGAGTTGCCGACCGTGACCAGAGTGCCGCCGACCACCGGAGCCGTCAGCGCATCCGCCGGCAGCTGGGCGAGGGCGGAGTCATAGGCGGTTGCGAGCTGGGCGACGATGGTCGCCAGCTGGGTGGCGCCGATCTGCGGGATCGTGCCGTTGGACGCGGCAGCAAGCTGCTGCATGGCGGCGGTCAGCACCGGCAGCAGGGCGTCGCCGATCGGGGCCAGCGGCGTGCCGGCGAGCGGGTTGGTGACTGGCACCGGCGTGGTGCCGGTGCTGCCGCCCGCGCAGGTCACCGAGCCGCTCAGCGAACCGAGCAGGCCGGACAGGTTGCCGACCAGAGCGGTCAGCGCGCCTTGGGCCGCAGCCGGCGCGGTGCTGACCAGGGTCGACGGCGACGCCAGGCCGTTGGCGAAGGCGTCGCCGATGTCGAGCAGGTTGCGGGTGACGATCGAGTTGCCGCACAGCAGCACGCCCTGCAGCGGCGTGCCGGCGGTGGCGGTGACCAGCGGCGCGATCACGGTATCGGTGACGGCGGTCTGCACAGTGTCGAGCGGGCCAGCAACCGCGGCCGGGGCCGGGGTCGTCGTGCCGCCGGGCGTGGAGCCGCCACCGCCGGTGCTGCTATCGGTGCCGCTGCTGCCACCGCCGCCGCAGGCAGTGACCAGAACGGCAGCAATGGCGAGGGCGCAGCTGGTTTTCTTGAGCATGATTTTCTCCACACACCGGGGTTATAGGACGCTTCGATTCGGCCGGGGCGCGGTGAGCGGCCCTCGGCGATGGGCGGACTTTAGAAATCGCGACTGTGGTCAAAAATGCCCATCCGATGGACGGCAAGAAAAGCGCTGGCGAGCGGCCGACGGAGTTTCGGACGCCGGGACAGGCGGTCGTCCCTGGGGGACGAACGTCACGCCGGCCCACGGCCTGCGCAAACGATGCGTAGTCATCCTGCAAGGTGAGCGGAGCCGTTGCCGAAGCTGGTACGGTCGATTACTGACGATGCCCGCCAAGCCTTCAGAGTCGCCGCCCCTGCATCGACGGCAGGCATCCGGCGGCGGCGGGCGGCAGCGATATGGCCTACGAACATCAACCTTGTAGCGGCCCGGATGCTCCCTCGGGAGCGTCCTTGCGGGCGTGACGAATCGAGTTGCGGATGAAACAAAAGCGAAGTGTCTGGATCGTCGCGAGTGTGCTGCTCGTGATGGCGGCGGTGGCCTGGTTCTGGGTGGGCAAGGAAAAGGCTGCGGTAGCGCCCGCGGCAACGCCGCTCAGCGTGAGAGTGGCGCCGGTGCGCGTGCAGGACGTGCCGCAGGTGCTGGAAGCGGTCGGCAAGGTGGTGCCGTCGGCGTCGGTGGAAGTGCGTCCGCAAACCGGCGGTCTGCTGACCAGGGTGCTGATCGCCGATGGCGCGCGGGTGAAGGCCGGGCAGCCGCTGTTCGAGCTCGATCCGCAACCTCTGAACACAGCACTGGCCCAGGCTCAGGCCCAGTGGCAGCGTGACAAGGCGCTGGCCGCCGATGCCCTGGCCAGCGAAACGCGGCTCAAGCCCCTGGCCCAGCAGGGCTATGTCAGCGCCCTGGAATTCGACATGGCGGTGAACTCGCGCACCTCGCTGGCTGCTGCCGCCGAAGCGACGCGTACGCAGATCGATCAGGCCCGCATCAATCTCGCCTACGCCAGCATCCGTGCGCCGATCAGTGGTGTGGCGGGTGAGGTGCTGGTCAAGCAGGGCAATCTGCTGGTCGCCGGGGCGACCACGCCGCTGGTGACGATCAACACCATCAGCCCGATCGAACTGGCGTTCGCGCTGCCGCAGCAGCAGCTGGCGGCCTTGCGCGCCCAGCAGCGTCTCGGCCAGGCCATCGTCGTCGAAGCGCGCGACAACCTCAGCAAGGCAGTGACGGCCAGAGGCGAACTGGTGTTCGTCGACAACCAGGTCAACGATGCCTCCGGCACCATCGCCGTCAAGGCCCGCTTTGCCAACACCGACGAAGCGCTGTGGCCGGGCGCGTTCTTCGCGGTGCGGGTGATTTTGAAGACCGATGTCGCGGCGATCACCATTCCCGAGCAGGCGCTGCAGCAGGGGCAGGCAGGGGCCTACGTCTATGTCTTCGACGAGGGCAAGGCCAGGCTGCGGCAGGTCGTGGTCGCCCGCGTGCTCGATGGCCTCGCCGTGGTCAGCAAGGGCCTGAAAGGCGGTGACACCGTGCTGGTCAGCATCCCCAACAATCTGCGTGATGGCAGCGCGGTCACCGTGGCGACTGCGCCGTGAACCTGTCGGCGGTGTTCATCCAGCGCCCGGTGTTCACGGTGGTGCTGATGAGTGCGCTGGTGCTGTTCGGCGGCATCGCTTTCTCCAAGCTGCCGGTCAATGAACTGCCGGATGTCGATTTCCCGACCATCAGCGTCACCGTCACCCTGACCGGCGCCAGCCCGGAGACCATGGCCAGCTCGGTGGCCACGCCGCTGGAAAGCGCGTTCAGCGGCTTGCAGGGCCTGGACACGATGTCGTCGACCAGCTCCAACGGCAATACCCGCGTGGTGCTGCAGTTCAAGCTCGATCGCGATATCGACGGCGCCGCGCAGGACGTGCAGACCGCCGTGTCGCAGGCCGCCCGGCAGCTGCCGCAGGACATCGATCCGCCGCAGATCCGCAAGTCCAATCCCAGCGATGCGCCGGTGATGCATCTGGCGCTGAGTTCGAAAACCATTGCCCTGCCGCAGCTCAACCAGTTCGCCAAGGAGCGCGTGGCGCTGCGGCTGGCCTCGGTGGCCGGAGTCGGCCTGATCGAAGTCAACGGTTCGCAGAAATACGCGGTGCGGCTGTATGTCGATCCGCAGGCTTTGGCAGCCCGCAAGCTCGGTTTCGACCAGATCGTCAGCGCCATCCAGGCCGCCAACAGCAATGCCCCGGCCGGCACGCTCAGCGGCACCGCGCGGGATTACACCGTGCAGGCCGATGGCCAGCTGCACGATGCCGCGGCCTTCGGCGAGCTGGTGCTGACCTACCAGAACGGTCAGCCGGTCCGGTTCAAGGACATCGGCCATGCCGAGGACAGCGTCGAGAACGTCAAGACGTCGGGCTATCTCGATCAGCAGCGAGCGATCGAGATCAACCTGCGCCGGCAGCCCGGCGCCAATACCGTGGCGGTCACCGAAGCGGTGCAGGCGGTGCTCGGCGAAATACGCGCCGGGCTGCCCGGCGACGCCGAACTGCGCGTGGTCTACGACCGCGGCGACTACATCAAGGCCTCGATCCATGACGTCGAGGAGACGCTGCTGATCTCGCTGGTGCTGGTGGTACTGGTGGTGATGCTGTTCCTGCGCAACCTGTCGGCGACGCTGATCGTCGCCACGGTGCTGCCGACCGCCTTGCTCGGCACTTTTGCCGCGATGCGGCTGCTCGGCTACAGCCTCAACAATGTCTCGCTGCTGGCGCTGACCTTGTCGGTCGGCCTGGTCGTCGATGACGCGATCGTGGTGCTCGAGAACATCGTCCGTCATCTGGAGATGGGCAAGAGCCATCGCCAGGCAGCGCTCGATGGCACCCAGGAAATCGGCTTCACGATCCTGTCGATCACCGTGTCGCTGGCGGCGGTGTTCCTGCCGATCATCTTCATGGGCGGCATCGTCGGCCGCCTGTTCACCGAGTTCGGCGTGACCATGGCGGTGGCCGTGCTGCTGTCGGGACTGGTTTCCTTGAGCCTGACGCCGATGCTGGCCAGCCGCTTCCTGAATGCCCGGCAAAGCGATTTCGTGCTGTTCCTGTGGTTCGAGCGGGGCTTTGCGCGGACCGAGCGCGGTTATCGCGCCGGGCTTGCCTGGTGCATGGGCCGACGGATGCTGATGATGGTGATCTCGGTGCTGCTCCTGCTGGGCACCGGCCTGCTCTATACCCAGGTCCACAAGGGCTTCATCCCGCTGGTCGACTCCGGCAAGATCGATGGCAACACCCGCGTCGCCGAAGGCATGCCCTATGCCGAATTCCTGGCGATGCAGAACCAGGTGGTCAAGATCATTCGCGACAATCCCAATGTCGCCGCGGTGATTTCGGTGATCGGCGCCGATGGCGCGCTCGGCAACACCGGACGCCTGCTGATCGGCCTGAAGCCGCTCGCCGAGCGCCACGACAGCGCCGATCAGGTGATCCAGCAGGTACGCGCCCAGACCCGGAAAATCCAGGGCATGGAGCTGGTGATGCGCAATCCGCCGGCGATCAGCATCGGCGTCAGCGCTGCCAGCGGCGCGGTCAGCTACGTGCTGCAGTCCACCGACACCGAAACGCTGTACGCCACCGCCAACGACTTCCTGCAGCGGCTGTTCGAGGTGCCGCAGATCCAGGACGTCAACACCGATCTGCAGCTGCGCAATCCGGAAATCCGCGTCGACCTGCGCCGCGAGCAGATGGCGGCGATCGGCGTGTCACCGAGCCAGATGCAGGACACCCTGCTCAGCGCCTACGGCGGCCGCAGGATCAGCAACATCTACGGCAGCACCGATCAGTATCCGGTGCTCATCGAAGTGGACAAGCGCTTCCAGGCCGACATCAATGCGCTCGACGCGCTGTACCTGCGCGGCAGCAGTCTGGAGATGGTGCCCTTGCCGGCGCTGGCCGACATTCACAGCGATGTCGGCCCGGTGGCGATCAACCATTACGGCGCCCTGCCGTCGGTCACCCTGTCGTTCAACATGGCACCGGGGTCCGCGCTCGGCGAAACGACCCAGGCGGTGCGCAACGCGGCCAGCCAGTTCCTCGATGCCAAGGTGGTCGGCCGCTTTGCCGGCACTGCCAAGGCCTTCGAGGATTCCCTGCGTGATCTGCCGGTGCTGCTGCTGATCACCGTGCTGGTGATCTACATGATCATGGCGACGCTGTACGAGCACTTCATCCATCCGATCACCATTCTCACGGCGCTGCCGCTGGCCGGTTTCGGCGCGCTGCTGATGCTGTGGATCTTCGGTCAGGAACTGAACCTGTTCAGCTTCGTCGGCCTGATCCTGCTGGTCGGCCTGGTCAAGAAGAACGGCATCATGATGGTCGACTTCGCGCTGGAGCTGAAACGCGGCGGCGAGGCCCGCTACAGCCGAGCGCAGGACGCAATGCTGGAAGCCAGCGTGGTGCGTTTCCGGCCGATCATGATGACCACGCTGGCCGCGATACTCGGCACCTTGCCGATCGCGCTGGGCATCGGCGCCGGTGCCGAAGCGCGCCGGCCGCTGGGCATCGCCGTTGTCGGCGGCCTGCTGTTTTCCCAGCTGCTGACGCTGTACATCACGCCGACCTTCTACGTCAGCATGGAACAGCTGATGAAGCGCCGACGCCAGCGGGCGGAGGCGGGTTGACGGCGGTTTCGCCCGCGACCAGACAAAAAAAGAGGCCGCACAAGGCGGCCTCTCTTCACAGCTTGCGAGCGATCAGCAGAGGCCGAGGATGGCCAGCAGGCAGCCGCCGCCGGTGATCGGCGCCAGCAGCGAGCCGAGCAGGGTCTGCAGCGGGCCCGTGGCGGCGGCCAGCGGCGTGGTGCCGGCGGTGCCGGCGAGGCCGGCCGGCAGGACCGCAGTCAGCTGGCTGATGATGTCCGGCAGCACCGCGAAGCCGGCCGCGTTGAGCGGATTGGCCGGCAGCGTGGTGGTCGGGCTGGTGGCGAGGCCACCGGTCAGCGAAGCCACAGCGGCCTGCAGGGTGGTGACCAGATTTGTCGAGGCGCCGCTGCCGGCACCGGCCTGCAGCACGCCGACTGGCAGCACCAGGGTCAGCAGATCATCCAGCGAGCCGGTGGCCAGCGCCTGCAACGAGGTCGCCAGTACATCCGGCGCAGCGCCGCTGGCGGCCTGGGTGGTCAGGGTCTCCAGATCGACCAGGGAATTGCCGATCGTGGTCAGCGTGCCACCGAGCACCGGCGCGCTCAGCGCTTCGGGCGGGATCTGGGTCAGCGCCATGCTGTAGGCGTCGGACAGCTGGGCAACGATGGTCGCCAGCTGGGTGGCGCCGATCTGAGGCGCAGTGCCGCTGGACGACGGGCTGAGCTGCTGCGAAGCGGCGGTCAGCACTGGCAGCAGGGCATCGCCGATCGGCGCCAGCGGCGTGCCGGCCAGCGGATTGGTGGTCGGCACCGGGATGTCGCCAGCGCTGCCGCCCAGGCAGGTGGTGGCACCGGTCAGCGAGCCGAGCAGGCCGGACAGGTTGCCGACCAGTGCGGTCACTGCGCCCTGCGCCGCAGCCGGTGCGGTGCTGACCAGGGTCGACGGCGACATCAGGCCGTTGGCGTAGGCATCGGCGATATCGAGCACGTTGCGGGTGACGATCGAATTGCCGCAAGCCAGAACGCCCTGCAGCGGCGTGCCGACGGTGGCTTCGACCAGCGGTGCGAATACGGTGGTGGAGATGGCGTTCTGCGCCGGGTCCAGTGGGCCTTCGACGGCCGGTGCGGTGCTCGACGTGCCGCCTGGGGCAGTCGAATCGTTACCACCGCCGCCGCCACAGGCAACCAGCGTGATCGTGGCAAAGGCGAGGGCGTAGCGGGTCTTGTTGAGCATGTTGTTCTCCACGGTGTAGCGATCGGGATACTGCGGTTCCTGCCGTTACAGCCCCTGAGACGCACGGCGGTGGACGAACTCTAGAAACCCGTTTGCCGACAAAAATGCGGCACCGATGGACGGCAGCGAAGCCGCCTGCCGACGGCCTGAATCGGTGCGTGTGCGGGGATCAGCGGTAGCGCGCGACAGATGAACGTCAGCGCCTTCAGGCGCTGCGCGCAAATGGTGCAGTGCGTGCTCGAAGCCGGACGGTGCTCACCGTCCGGGTGCAGGGCTCAGGACCCGGTCAGGGCCGGTTGCGGCCCAGCTGATCGTGGCTCGATACCCAGTCGCCGGCCAGGATCGCGCTACTCAGGCTGGTTTCGCCGGCAAGCACGGTCGCCGCGCAGATCTCGGCGAACTTGTCCGCACCGCCCTGGCCATAGCAGCCAAGCATTTCCAGACATTCACGCTGGGTGGCCAGACCGGTGCCGCCGCCGTAGGTCGCGCAGATCAGCGAGGTCAGGGTGATCGACCAGTAGTAGTCGCCGTTGTCGAGCAGCTGGCAGTAGGTGATCGCGGCATGCGATTCAGCGACGTTGGCCACGTCCTGCCCGGTGGCGATGAACAGCGCGGTGATGCCGTTCGCCGAATGCGCGGCATTGTTCGACGAGCCGGCCATGAAGGCACCGGCCTGGGAGATCTGCCGGGCATGGAACAACTGCTTGCCGGTGACGCCCATCAAGGGTTTCAGCACCGAATCCTTCAACACGATTTCGGCGACCACGCGCTTGCCGCGGGTCAGCAGCGTGTTGATCTGCGAGTGCTTCTTGTCGGTGTCGATGTTGCCGGACAGGATGAAGTTCGGATGATCCGGATACTCGCTCTGGATCCACTGGCAGGCGGCCAAGGTGGCCTTGCCGACCATGTTCTGGCCGGCCGCATCGCCGGTCGAATAGTTGAAGCGCAGATAGCGCAGATTGCCGAGGGCGTACTGGCCGATGTATTGCAGCTTGCCGACTCGGGTGGTGGCTTCGGCCACCTTGCGAATGGCATCGAGGTGCGTCTCGATCCACTCGCCGAATGCGCGTGCCGCCAGCGCATCCTCGAACATGAAGACAGGGGAGCGCTGCATGTGCTGCTCGACCACCGTGGTCTTCACGCCGCCGCATTCGCTGAGCAGCCGCATGCCGCGGTTGTAGCTCGCCACCAGCGTACCTTCGGTGGTCGCCATCGGAATGTAGAAATCGCCGCGCGCGTGTTCGCCGTTGATGCGCAGCGGTCCGGCGATGCCGATCGGCACCTGGGCGACACCGGCGAAGTTCTCGATATTGCCCGGCAGCACGCCGGGATCGAACGAGTAGTGGCCGACGTGATTCAGCGAGGCACCGGTCTGCTGCTCGACGAAGCCGCGCCGCGTCGCCGCGATCTCGACGCTGTAATCGTTGCTCTTGTCGCGCGGGACTTTCGCGGGCGGGTTCTGATCGTTGGACATGGGCGGGCTCGGCTCCTCAGTCGCGGAAATTCTCGAACTGCAGCGGCACTTCCAGCTCGGCCTTCTTCAGGAAGGCGATGGTGGTCTGCAGGTCGTCGCGCTTCTTGCCGTTGATGCGCAGCTTCTCGCCCTGGATCTGGCAGTCTACCTTCAGCTTGGCTTCCTTGATCTTGGCGATGATCTTCTTCGCCTGCGCCTGCTCGATGCCCTGCTTGATCGTGATCGTGCGGCGCGCACCGGCGAGATTGGTCTCGACCTCGCCAAGCTCGATGCAGCGCAGGTCGATCTTGCGGCCGGCCAGCCGGATCTTGAGCATTTCGAGCAGCTGGTCGAGCTGGTACTCGCTCGGCGCGAACTGCGTGATCACGTTGTCGACGTGCTCGAAGCGCGCATCGGTGCCGCGCAGGTCGTAGCGGTTGCCGAGGTCACGCTTGGCCTGGTCGACCGCGTTCGTGAGTTCGTGCTTGTCGACTTCGGAAACGATATCGAAGGAGGGCATGTGCGCGGGCGGGTTCGGGAACGGCTGCCGAGTATCGGCAGGCCGGCTGCGTTTTTCCACTCGACGGCGGCGGCTGGTTCAGAATGCGCGCAGCCTCACGCTCCCCGCCCGAATCCCGTTTCGAGTCCGCATGCCTGTCCTGCCGCCATCGCCGCGCGTGCTGTCGCTCATCCCGCCGATGACGCAGCTCAACACGCCGTATCCATCCACCGCCTACCTGACCGGCTTCCTGCGCCAGCACGGCGTCGATGCCGTGCAGGAGGATCTCGCGCTTGCGCTCGTGCTGCGGCTGCTGAGCCGCGACGGCCTGCAGCAGATCCACGCGCGCGTGCAGGCGCTGCCGGACGCTGCGCGCAGCGAGCCCGTGCAGGCCTTCGCGGTCCAGTACGAGCGGCATCTGGCCACGGTCGAGCGCGCCATCGCCTTTCTGCAGGGCCGCGATCCGACGATCGCCCACCGCATCGCCAGTCGCCAGTTCCTGCCGGAAGGCCCGCGCTTCCGCAGCCTCGACGTGTACGAAGACGAGGACGGCGGCGATCCGCTGGCCTGGGCCTTCGGTTCGCTTGGCGTGCAGGACCGCGCGCGCCACTTCGCAACGCTGTACCTGACCGATCTCGCCGACGTGAT
>NZ_CAISIQ010000324.1 GCF_903885465.1 uncultured Nevskia sp. | reverse complement strand
CTCTACCAAGGGCAGATCTGTATGTCGACGGAACGCCTGATCGTCGATATCGCGGTGGCCGATCAAGTAGCAAGCAAGATCGCCGCTCAGGTGCGGACGCTGCCGGCCGGCGATCCGACCGAGAACCCCTCCTGCGTCATCGGCCCGATGGCTTTTCGCGAGAGCGGCGCGCGCATCAACGCGCTCATCGAAGACGCGCTCGCCAAAGGCGCCAAGCTGCTTGTGGGCGGGCGCGCCGAGGGCGCGACGATGCCGGCAACTGTGCTCGATCACGTGACCGCCGACATGGCGATCTACGATGCCGAGACCTTCGGTCCCATCACCGTGATGATTCGGGCACGCGATACCGCAGACGCGGTCCGGATCGCCAACGACACAGCTTATGGCCTGGCGGCATCGGTGTTCAGCCGCGACCTGTCCGGTGCCATCGCAGTGGCGATGCAGCTGCAAAGCGGCAGTTGCCACATCAATGGCGCGACCGTGCAGAACGAGGCGCAGGCGCCCTTCGGCGGCATGAAGGACAGCGGCTACGGCCGCTTCGACGGGCGGGCGGTGATCGACGAGTTCACGGAGTTGAAGTGGCTGACGATCGAGCCTTCGAACCAGCCGTATCCGTTCTAGATCCGCGCGCATCGCAGCTCCCGCAGCAGTTCCCTCTCCTCGGACGAATCCACTTGAAAACCCGAATCCAGGCCGACGACATCCATGGCGCATGGGTCATCATGCCAACCCCCGCCACGCCGGACGCCGACGACTGGCGCGTGCAGAGTACGGTCGATCTCGACGAGACCGCGCGTATCGTCGAGAACCTGATTGAGGCCGGCGTCAACGGCATTCTCAGCAACGGCACCTTCGGCGAATGCGCCACGCTGACCTGGGAGGAGAAGCGCGCCTTCATCGCGACCATCGTCGAAGTCGCCAGAGGCCGTGTGCCTTACTTCTGCGGCACCACGGCGCTGAACACCCGCGAGGTCGTCCGGCAGACCCGGGTGGCTGCCGACATCGGCGTCTCCGGAACCATGCTCGGCGTGCCGATGTGGTGCCGTATGGAGACACCCGGAGCCATTCAGTTCTACAAGGACGTCGCCGAGGCCTGCCCTGATGTCGCGATCGCGGTGTACGCCAGTCCCGAGGCGTTCAAGTTCGACTTTCCGCGTCCGTTCTGGGCCCAGGTGTGCCTGATCCCGCAGGTGGTGACGGCGAAATATCTCGGCATCGGCATGCTCGATTTGGATCTGGCACTCGCGCCATCGATTCGCTTTCTGCCGCACGAAGACGACTACTACGCAGCCGCGCGGATCGCGCCGGAGCGGATGACCGCCTTCTGGTCGAGCGGCGCCATGTGCGGGCCCGCGACCCCGCTCGCGCTTCGCGATGCCGTGTCGGCCGCGAAGCGCTCGGGCGACTGGTCGCTGGCCAAGCGGATTTCCGACGACATGCGTCGGGCCGATTCGACGCTCTTTCCGCGCGGGGATTTCTCCGAGTTCTCGAAGTACAACATCGGAATCGAAAAGGCGCGCATGAATCAGGCGGGGTGGTTGCGCGCCGGTCCTTGCCGTCCTCCCTACCATCTGATGCCGCCCGCCTATCTGGAAGGCGCCGTGGTTTCGGGACAGGCCTGGGCAGACCTCCATGTGAAGTACAGCAAGCAGTCCTGAGCCATTCCGAACTCGAAGGAGCGCGAACCCGATGAGCACTCATGCAATGGAAAGCGCCTTGTGGGACATGCACCACGACCCGGCGCGCGTCGAACGCTTTCACAGCGATCCGGACCTGCTGTTGAAGGACTACCCGCTGACGCCCCAGGAGCTTCAGCTGGTGAAGTCGCTCGATGTCCGGGCGATGGCGGACTTGGGCGCGGACCAGATGCTGCTCTTCACCAGCTGGATCGCCCTGAGCGGCTTCGACCAGGTGGGCGAATACATGCGGCGGATGAACACGCCACCCCCGGCAACCGCCTAGAAACTTCCACGATCAAGGAGTAGTCATGGCTGAACTCGTCTGTGGATTCCTGATGCCGCACGATCCCTTGATCAGCGCGATCACGATGGCCGCGCCGCCTTCGAAACGGGACGCCTGCCTCGGTGCGTTCGAGGAGATCACCAGGCGCATCCGCGCCGCCGAGGTCGATACGGTGATCGTGATCGGCGACGACCACGCGACCGTCAACGGACCGTCCTGCATGCCGACCGCGATGATCGCGGTCGGCGACATCGTCGGCCCCAAGGAGGCCTGGCTCGGCATGCCGAGAGCCCGGGTCGAAAACAACGAGGCGCTGGCTCGCCACATCCTGGACTTCGGACTCAAGGGCGGCGTGGACTGGAGCGTGTCGAAGACGCTGCTGGCCGATCACTCCATCATGATTCCTGTCCACTACGCGGTACGGCCGGTCGAAGGCGTCAGGACGATCCCGGTCTACATCAACTCCGGCATGGACCCGGTCATTCCCAGTCGCCGTGCGTACGACATCGGCCGCATGATCGGAGACGCGGTAGCGACGTGGCCGGGCAGCGAACGTGTCGCGATCTATGGCACGGGTGGCATCAGCCATTGGCCGGGGACGGCGCAGATGGGAAGGATCAACGAGGACTGGGACCGCATGGTGATGGGGCTCGTGGAAAACGGCGATGTCGACGCGCTCCTTGCCCTCAGCGACGAGGACATTCTCCGCGACGGTGGTAACGGAGGCCTCGAGATCAAGAACTTCCTCTGCGCGATCGGCGCGATGCGGGATGTCCGTGGCGAGACGATCGCCTACGAGGCGGTTCCGGAGTGGGTCAGCGGGCTCGGCTTCATGGAACTCAAGCGGGCGCACTGATCATGGAGCGCACGCCATTGCCGGCTGTCATCGACTTCTATTTCGACTTCATGAGCCCGTTTGCGTATCTCGCGCACACGCAGCTCCCGGCGTTGGCGAGCCGATACGATTTCCGGATCGCCTACCACGCCATCGATCTGCCGGCTGCCAAGCGGGCCGCTGGCAACAGCGCACCGCCGAACGTCAGCATTCCGGTGAAGCTGCGATACCTGGTGACCGACATGCAGCGCTGGGCGCGCCGATACGGTGTTCCGCTCGCATTCCCGAAGACCCTGAATTCCGAGCGGCTCAATCTGGGCCTGTACTTCGCCTTGGATCGCGGATGTGCGGAGGACTACCTGCGCGCCGCCTGGCTGCCGACCTGGGGCCAGGGCGGCGACATGGGCAGCGAGGCGCTGATCTCGGCCGTCGCGCAGTCGATGGGCTGGGACGCTGCCGAATTCCTTCGCTACGCGGCGTCGCAGGAAGCGCGCGAACGCTATGCACTCGACAACTGCGACTCGCAGGCGCGCGGGGTGTTCGGTGCGCCGACGATGATGATCGGCGAGGAGATGTGGTGGGGCAATGACCGGCTGGGGTTCCTCGAAGAACACCTGGCGGCAACCAAGCAGGATGGAGGAGAACGATGAAACCGCTGATCGACGTTCAACAGGGTCTGCAAAGCGCACGCATCTATCACGACCGCGATGTGTTCGAGACCGAGATGGAGCGCATCTTTGCCCGCTGCTGGCTGTTCCTCACGCATGAGAGCGCCATCCCCAACCCCGGTGATTTTGTCACTGCGCGCATGGGCCAGGATGAAGTGATCGTGGTGCGTCAGAAGGACCGCAGCATCAAGGCGTTCCTGAACGCCTGTCGCCATCGCGGCGCGCGGGTCTGCCCTGTCGAGGCCGGCAATGCCCGCAGCTTCGTCTGCAACTATCACGGCTGGTCCTATGGCGCCGACGGCGCACTGAACTCGGTCCCGTTCGAGAAGGAGCTTTACAAGGGCCGGCTCGACAAGTCGACCCACGGGCTGCGCGAGGTCGCAGGCGTGTCCTCGTATCACGGCTTCGTCTATGGCTGTTTCGACCCGGCCGCGCCGAGCCTGACGGATTATCTCGGCGAGTCGCGCTGGTATCTGGACATCTGGATGGAAGCCAACGGCGGCGTAGAGCTGCTTGGCCCGCCGAGTCGTTCGATGGTTCATTGCAACTGGAAAGCGCCGAGCGAGAACTTCGTCGGCGATGCCTACCACGTGGGATGGACACACGCGGCGGCCCTCAAGGCCGGCGGCGGCTTCCTGGCCCCGATGTCCGGCAACGCGGGTCTGCCACCCGAAGGCGCCGGTGTCCAGGTGACCACGCGCTATGGCCACGGGCTCGGCGTTCTCTACGACACCAACCCCGGCTCGCACGACATGCCGCTGGCGCAGGACATCGTCGCCTGGCAGGCGAAGAAGCGGCCGGCGATCGAGAAAGCCTACGGCGCCTTGCGAGCCCGCTATTACGGCTCGCATATCAACGGCTCGGTGTTTCCGAACAACACCTATCTGTGGGGTTCGAACTTGTTCAAGGTCTGGCAACCGCACGGCCCCGATCGCACCGAATGCTTCACCTGGGCGATCGTCGAAAAGGACATGCCGCAGGATCTCAAGCAGCGCATCGCGGACTCCATGCATCGCACCTTTGGAGTCGCAGGTTATTGGGAGGCCGATGACAACGACAACATGGAATCCGAGTCGCAACTCTCGCGTGGCTACATGACCCGGCAGGGCTTCATGAACGCCCAGATGGGCATCGGTGGTGACCGCGAAGATCCGGAGCTGCCGGGCGTGGTCGGCGAATCGGCGATCGGCGAAACGTCGTATCGCGGCTACTTCCGCTTCTATCAGGAGACGATGAATGCCGCGACCTGGGCAGATATGGATCCTGCCGACAGCACCTGGAAGCAGGAACTGACCCAGGCCGGCTCCGGGCTGCCTGCCGCCGCGACCGTCGCCTGAGGAGGGCCACAGCATGGGCAACCACATCGCTGCTCCGGCGCTTCCCGCGTCCACTTCGCGCAACGTTCCGGCGCCTTTCGATTTCAACAAGCTCGAACGCTGCATCGACGATTCGAGCTGCCGTGAAGTGGAGCGCCTGCTGTATCTCGAGGCGCGTCTGCTCGATACCGAGCAGTTCTCCGAATGGATGGAACAGGTTCTCGATCCAGCCATCCGCTATGTCGTGATCAGCCGGGAACTGCGCTATCGGAAGGAACGTCGCTACGACGCGCCGACGGAGATGTTCCTGTTCAACGATGACCTCACGTTCCTGAAGGCAAGAGTCGACCAGTTCAATTCCGGCATGCAGTGGCGTACCGATCCGCCGGAACGCTACCGCCGGCTGGTGACCAACGTCGAGGTCTTTCTCAACGGAACAGACGACGAACTCGTAGTGCGCTCGAACGTGCTCGCGCAGCGCAGCCGCCGCGCCTATGAAGTGGATCAGTTCATCTGCTGCCGCGAAGACCTCGTGCGTCGATGCCCCGCGGGTAGCTTGCGCCTGGTACAGCGCCGCATCGATTTCGACGAGCGATCGATCGCAGGTCGCAACCTGTTGTTGTTCCTCTGAAGGAGGCCCGAACGATGAATGGATCGAAGGATGCCGTGGTCCTGATCACCGGTGGCGGTTCCGGCCTGGGCCGGGCGTTGGTCGAGCGCTTTCTGCGGGAAGGCGCAGGCGTCGCGGTTCTCGAATCCAGCGAATCGCGAGCCAAGGCCCTGCGCGCCGACTTCAGCCAAGCGGTTGAAGTGATCGTCGGCGATGTCTCCGCCTATGCGGACAACGCACGTGCGGTCGCGCAAACCGTGGCCCGCTTCGGACGCCTGGATACGTTCATCGCCAACGCGGGCATCTTCGATTTCTTCCAGCCCTTGTCCCAGTACGATGGCGAGCGGCTGGGTGAGGCATTCGACGAACTGTTCGCCGTCAACGTCAAGGGCGGCCTGCTCGGAGCCCGTGCGGCTCTCCCCGAATTGGTGAAGAGCCGCGGCAGCATCATCTTCACGCTCTCCAACGCCGGCTTCTATCCTGGCGGCGGCGGTCCGATCTACACCGCGTCCAAGCACGCCCTGGTCGGTGTGGTGAAGCAGCTCGCACACGAACTGGCACCCAAGGTCCGGGTCAATGGGGTTGCGCCCGGGGGCATGAAAACCAATCTGAGCGGCCTGCAATCGACCGGCACGGCAGCGCAGTCACTGGCCGGCATCGACGGCCTCGACCAGATGCTGCGCGACATCACGCCGCTGCAGATCGCTCCCAGGCCGGAGGACTACTGCGGGCCCTATGTGCTGCTTGCCTCCGCTGCCGATGCAGGCCCGATCACCGGCGCCATCATCCACACCGATGGCGGCCTTGGCGTGCGCGGCATCGTCAATATCCGCGGCGGAGAAGGGCTTTGACGCGGTTCCTCCATCGAGTCCGGGAGTGCCTCCGATGAGCAGACGCGTCCGTTTGTGCGGGAAAGGAGAAGTGGGACCAGGCCAGATGCTGAGGCTCGACATCCCCGGCCTGCCGCCGCTGGCCGCTTTCAACGTGGAAGACGAGGTCTACTGCACCAGCAACCTGTGCACGCACAATTTCGCTCTGCTCACCGACGGTTTCCTGGACGGCGATGTGGTCGAGTGCCCTCTGCACGGTGGCTGCTTCAGCGTTCGCACCGGCGCTGCGCTGAATTTCCCTTGCGAGAAGCCGATCAGAACCTATCCCGTCACGGCAGTCGGTGAGGATCTGTACATCGACATCGAATGACTTGAGCGGGAGGCTGCCGATCCGCTGTTCTGGGGTTCTCGACGGCCGGGCCACGACCTTCGTCCTCGACGACTAGGATAGGGTGGCCCACGAGTCGGGAGCGACCCTCAAGAACGGTGTGACCGATGACAGCAGATGCCCTGCAGACGCTGCGCTCGCTGAATCTGAACCTGATCCCGATCCTCTATGAGCTCCTGCACTGCGCGAGCGTGTCGGAGACCGCCCGGCGATTGCACCTGACGCAATCCGCCGTCAGCGGATCGTTGCGGCAGCTGCGCGTCCTGTTCAATGACGAACTGCTCGTCCGGGACGGCCGGACGATGGTGCTGACCGAGAAAGCCCATCGGCTGACCGCAGAGGTCGCCCAGATCGTCAGGCTCACGGATCAGATGGTAAGTGGCAATGCCTTCGATCCGCACAAGGCCGAGAACCAGTTCCGGATCGCGACAGCGGACTACATTGCCGCGATGGTGGCCAACAAGCTCTCCAGAAAGCTCTCGCAACTCGCACCCTCCGTGAGCGTCTCGATGCTGCCCACGCCCGGGGCGTCGGGAAAGGAGCTTCGTTCCGGGTCCGTCGATCTCATCATCTGTCCCACCCGGCAGGCCAACCTGCTGGCCTGCGGGATCGATCAGCTGGATCCGGAATTCTGCTTCGAGTCGCTGATGCAGGATCATCTGGTCGGCATCCGGGCGCGGCAGAGTGGGGCGCGATCCGGCAAGGGCACGATCAGACTCGAGGAGTACCTATCCTGCTCGCATGTGATGTATTGCCGAACGGATGGCACGCCGACCATCGAGCAAGAAGCCCTCGCGCAGCATCGGCTGATACAGAAAACCAAGTACTTCATTCCGTACTTCACGCTGATTCCGGAAATCGTCCAAGGCTCCAATCTGCTCGGGGTCGTGCCCAGACGCCTTGCCGAGCATCATCAGGCCTGGTTCGACATCGAGATCTTCGAGATTCCGTATTACATCCCGCCGATGGATGTCGCCATGATCTGGCACAAGAACCGATCCGATCATCAGGACCTGAGCTGGCTGAGAGCCATCCTCAGGGATCTGATGAGCGACCCCGCTGCGGCTCGCGCTGCAGACGATGCATCGACGCGCGCCGACATCCCGGTTAAACGGAAAGTGCCGACCTGAGCGCCGCGCGGGTCCAGGCAACTGTCAGCGCTATTTCCGGACCGGCAGATCAATGCTGCTGCCGCTATACCAACGAATCATCAACGGCTTCCTGGCGTCGCGAGCGGTCTCTTCCTTGACGTCCTTGCCGGAGCCGAGATTGAGCTGTTGGTCGGGCCGCTTGTTGACGCCGAGCACCAGCACGATCCGGCTGCCGGCTGCGAGCTTGCGGCTGGTCAGGCGCTCGATGGTGAACGGCAGCTGCTGGCGTTTGCCGGCGATCAGCAGCCGGCGACGGGTGCGATCCTTCGCATAACTGGCGCGGAACTCGTACGGATCGAACAGCTGCACATAAGTGCCACCGGCCATCAGTTCGTAGACCGTGATCTTCAGATCGACGTCCTGCTTGTTGATCAGCAGATCCAGCTTGCCGCTCAGCTGGCCGCTGATTTCCAGCGGCTGTTGCAGCGGTTCGCTGGAGTAGACCACGGCGTTCGGTGTCGCCAGGGACTTGCTCATCACGTCCGACGACGGAATCGCCAGATCCTTGCGATCGGTGAAGTCGATGGTCTGCTCGGCGTAGCGGTCCGCCGACGCAGCTTGCACGGCCAGCCGTCTGGGCTCGTTCGGCGTGCCGGCATCCAGGAAGTATCGCTGCGAGGCATTGGCCATCGCCGCGATCGAGGGTGCGTGGCTCCACTGGTTGGCGCCCATCACCTGGTAGTTGACCCTGTCCTTCAGCAGCGCCGGCTTCGGCCCGTTCCTGAAAATGGAATCGAGCCATTGATAGCGCAGCTCCCGCAGATTGGTCTGCGCGACGGCATCCAGTGTGTAACCCCTGAACTCCGGCGCCGGTGCGTCCCGGGCGACATTGTCGTCGTAGGGGCCGATCAGCAAAGTGTGATTGGCCTTGGCGTTGTAGCGCGTGTGCTCGCTGAAGTAGTAGAGCGCGCCGGCATCACCGCCGTAGTAGCCAGCCAGGGTCAGCACCGGGATATCGACTCTGGCGAACTGCTTGCGGAACGGGATCAGCTTCTGCCAGTAGCCGTCGTAGCTCGGGTGATCCAGCCACGCGTCGAAGGCGCGGTTCGGCGGTGCGAACCGGCGGTCCAGATCGCGGTAGCGCTTGCCGCTGGCGAACAAGGTCTGATCGAGCAGCCGCCAGACCATGTCGTCCGTGCTCGGCGGTGCGACGCCGGGCTTGAGTGGCGGCGCGGTATTGAACTGCGCCCAGCGATACGCCGAGTTGCGGACGATGTTGCCGCTCATCGGGAAGTCGATGCCCGGCGCGGACGCGAAGCTGGTGGCGATGGCCTTCAGTGCCTTCGGCGGACGCTTGGCGACGGCCCAGGCCGCAGCCCCACTGTCGGTACCGCCGACCATGCCGACCCGGCCATCGCTCCAGCTTTGCTTGGCGATCCAGTTGATCACCGCGCGCGCATCTTCACCGTCGTGGGTGAACGGAGTGACTGCATTCGGGTTGTTGCTTCGCTTGCCACGCGTGTAGGCCACCACGCCGACATAGCCATGTGCCGCCGCTTCGCGCACCGAATCCTGATCGACGTGGATGGTGAATTCGAGCAAGGTCGGCAGCGGAATCGCCGCGTCCCTGGGACGGATCACCACCGCCTGGATCTTCCGCCCGCCCGAGGTCTTGATCGTCACCTTCTCGTCGGCGATATAGCGGCGTCCGCCGTCCTCGGAATCGAGCGCTTCGATCAGCGGGCTGAAGCTGCGGTAGGCATCGAAGGACAGATAGGTCCAGATCAGATCCACCGCCTGGTTGAAATCGACGCTGCCCTTGGCGCGGTACTGATCGAAGGACTTCTGCAGGGCCTGTTCGAACACCGAGCGCGGCGTCTCCAGCCAGACCGTCACCGCATGCGCGTCGCGATCGTTGAGCCGTGGCACCACTTCCTTGAAGGCCCGCTTGAAGGCATTGGCGAACGGCATGCGCTCGGTGGTCTCGATGGACCGCGCCCGCGCGTAGATGTCGTAGAGCACGGCCTTGTCGACCGGCCGCGGCAGGTCCGACGTGCGCTGCCGCTCCTGCAGCGACAGCCGCGTGTCATAGGCCGCCGTGTAGTCACCGGCGACCAGCTGCAGCGCGGCGAGGTTGGTCAGATAACGGTCGGTATCGCGCTCCTCGTAGACCGGCAGGATGCGGGTCGCGAGATCGCTCATCGCCGCGGGAACGGACGCGTCGTTGGCGGTCGGCGGTGGGCGGAATTCGAATTCCTGCGCCATCGCCAGGCCCGGCAGACAACCCATCAGGCAGATCAGCAGCGGGGCGAGACTCAGCCAGGAGAATCGCTTCATGGCCGATCACTTCCGGGTACGGGATGTGGCACTTCCGGAGTCGCCTTGACCAGATGCAGGACTTGGGAGAACAGATGGCCGCCAGCTTCGGCAGCCTTGCCGATGTGGATGATGCCGGTCGTCGACAACTCATGGGTCAGCACGTCGATGACCCGTTCGAGCGACTCGTCCTCCAGCATGCTCAGGGCCTCGTCCATCACCAGCCAGGACGGTGATTGCAGCAGCACTCTCGAGAACGCGAGACACATCTGGTCTTCGTGACTCAGCTCGCGATCCCAGCGCAGTTCGGCGTCGAGCAGCGGTACCAGCCGCTCCAGCCCCAGGCGCTTGAGCGCGTGCTCGCAGGTGTTCTGGGCGAAGCGGTCAGCGGCCATCGGGTAGGCGAGCACGTCGCGCAAGGTTCCGCTGGGCAGATAAGGCGTGCCGCGCGGCATGTACAGGATGGCCTCGTCCATCGGGCGCGTGATCTCGCCGACGCCCCAGGGCCACAAGCCGGCCAGGGCGCGGAACAGCAGGGTCTTGCCGGTGCCGGCGGTGCCCAGGATCAGCACCCGCTCGCCGGCTTTGACGACGACGTTGGCCTGATCCAGCCGATCACGGCCCGGTGCCGATTCGACCTCGAGGCCGGCGATGCTCATCGAGCCGCTGGCGCCGTCGGTATAGGTGATGCGGCTCGCGTAGCGAACGATCTCGGCATTCGCGGTCAGCGCTTCGCGGAAGCCGGCCACGCGCAGCAGGGTGGCGCGCCACTCGGCGATGGTGCCGAAGTTGTCGACGAACCAGCGCAGCGCCTGCTGCGCCTGGGTGAACGCGGCGGCCGCCATCATCATGCCGCCGAAGGAGATCTTGCCGGTCAGATACAGCGGTGCGGCGATCAGGATCGGCGCCACCAGGGTCGTCCAGCCGAAGCCGGCGGTGACCCAGGTCAAGTTGGTCCAGCCGCGGACCAGGCGGCGCATCGCCGCCATCACGTCGCCCAGATGGCGTTCGACGCGACGCTTCTCGTCGGCCTCGCCGGCGGCGAGCGAGATGCCGTCCAGATGTTCATTGATGCGCACCAGCGCGAAGCGCAACTCGCCTTCACGCGAATAGCGATCGGCGTTGCGCGCGATCAGGCTGCGCCCCACCCAGTAGCTCAGCAGCGAGCCGGTGCCTGCATAGAGGATCGCCGCCCAGACCATGAAGCCGGGCACCGCGTAGTCGATGCCGCCGATGCGGATGCTGAAGTCCGCCGAGATTCCCCAGAGAATGCCGGAGAAGGAAATGAACAGGATCGAAGCCTGCAGCAGCCCGGCGCCGAGATCGGTCGACAGGTCGCACATCTTCTGCGCGTCTTCGGTCATCCGCTGATCGGGATTGACGCCCATCGGCCCTGCCGTCGACAGCCAGAACGCGCGGCGCGGCAGCATCCAGTGGCCGACCAGATCGCGCACCACGCCTTCGCGCAGCTTGATCTTCAAGCTCTCCACGACCCAGCGCTGAAACACGTTGAGCACCAGCAAGACCGCGGCGATCATGAAGAACACGCCGAGCTGGACCAGGAACTCGCGCAGGTCGCGGCGCGACAGCGCGTCGTAGAACGGCTTGTTCCAGCGGTTGAGCACGATCTGCCCGAACGAGGTGCCGATGATCACCAGCAGCAGACTGCCCATCAGGAACTTGAGCGAACGCCCCACCGACGACGCGAACAGCGCCCGCCGCAAGGTGCCGAGCTGACGGAACACACCCGAGCGGGCACCGGCCTCCGCCGCCAGCGCGGCGGCGTCGGCTGCTGCGTTGTCGTTAATGGTGTTGCCCCACGGCCGCACGCCGGGCGGCGATGCAGGAGATGAAGGCGGCGTAGCTCCAGGCCAGATGCTTGGCCGAGGTCTGCCGGCCATCGTTCTGATCGAATTGTTCGGACAGCGCGCCGTTCGCCGGCGTCCAGGCACGCACGGTTTCGAGATAGGCATCGCCGCGGGCGATCCAGCTCGCCGCCTGCTCCGATTTCATCGCCGCGCGAAAGCAGAACTCCGAAGCGCCCAGGGTCGAGAAGTAATAGGCGCCGCCCGAGTAATAGACATCGCCCGGATAGCGGCCCATCGCCGGGCCTCGATCGGCCGGACGATTGCGGTTGATCGCATACAGCCCATCGAACAGGGCTTCGAGACGCGCCAGGGTTGCCTGCATGTGCGGGTCGGCGACCGAATGTTTCGGCTCTATGGCTTCGACATGGACGGCCGCGAGGATCACCGCGATATCCAGCTCCTTGGATGAACGCGCTCCGGATACCAGGGTCCGCGATCGGTAAAAGTTCTCTTCCGAGAGCCAGAAGCCGTCGAGGGCTTTGGTGAGCATGGAAGCCTCTGCACGACAGCACAGCGCCAGCCCCGGCTCAGCCTGCGACTCGAACCATTCGGCGCCCTGCTCAAGCGCTGCGGCGGAGACTCTCAGCGTGTAGTAGTGCAGCCCGTTCTCTTCTTCCCAGATGTCGAAGGACGGCTCGTGGCAGTGATGCAAAGTGAATTCGAGATTGGCGCGAATCAGCGCCGAAAGATCGGCGCTGACAGCCGGCGCCAGCTGCACGTCACGCGCCCAGCGCATCAGGGCCAGCGCCTGCAGCGGCGGGCCATCGTGCTGCGGCCGCGCCCACTTGGAGACGTCCAGCGTGCCATCGGGATTGACCCGGGTTTCGGCGAACGCGGCATCGCCGTGCACGGCGGCGAGATCGGCGTCGTCACGAATGAACTTCAGGAAATCCGCGGCGACGCCATCGCGCCGCGTCGGCGATGCCGCCAGCGCGCGCCCGTCCAGCTTCTTCAGCGACAGGCCGAAGCGCAGGAAGTCGGCGAAATGCCGGAGTGCTGGCGCGCCGACCACGCCTTCGAGATACAGCAGGCGCAGCGCATCGATCACCACCGCCGAATCGCGGTACCAGTGGAAGAAGTAATCCGGGTCCGGATCGTAGGCGCCGAGCACGGGCGACGCGATGATGCTGCCCTTGACCGGACGTAAGGTCTGGCCGAAACCTGGACGGGTCTTGACCAGATCGACGGCGGACACGCTCTTCAGCATCGCGGTCGCCGCATAGGCCGCTTCGCGATCCAGCCACTGACTGAAGGTCTCGGTCACGAAGTGGCTCCCGCTGCCAGATGCGGGCTGCTGAAGCCGAGCCGGCGGAGGCCGGTCTGCACTTCGGGCACGCTCATGAACAGCTTCCACAGCAGGCCAGTGCGATGGTTTTCCATCATCACCACGATGGGTCCCTGATCGATCGCCAGGAAGGTATCGGCGGTCCAGTCCCGCTGCTCATTGAAAGCGTCGACGAAGCCATAGCGCTTCCAGATTCTGTCGCCGTGCTCGCGCAGGAAATAGCGCAGCGTCGCCATGACTTCCTTGGGCGCATACGGCAGGCTCGCCAGCGCTGCGGTCGGCGTGATGGTGCCATTGTCATTGTCCGGCGCATGCGCGCTATAGCCGGCGTGATCGTCGCTGGCAGTGAGGCCCCAGCAGGATTCGCTGTAGCCCTTGAACCGATGTGGATTGGCGATGCAATGCGCGCGATTGATCTGCACGTGCCGGCAGTTCAGATCCCAGTAATCGGCATAGCGATCCTTCAGGCCGTGAGGATCGAGCCCGCAGAACGAGTAGTGCGTGAAGAACAGCGGTCCGCCGTAAGGCATGCCGAGCGGCAGCTCGATGCCATAGTAGGAATTGCCGTTGAGAAAACCGCGGCCTGCCGCAAAGCCCTGGTGATAGACCTCAGGATCAATCGGGTAGCGCCTGGACCCTGCCGCCAGCACGTAGGTGACCAGGCACTCGTTCCAGCCGCGAATCTCGTGATTCATCGCCCAGCCGTTGTTCGGGCTCCAGTGCCAGTACAGCAGCTTGCGGCCGCCCTGCGTGTACCAGTCCCACTCGACTTCCTCGCTGATCCAGTTGATGCGATCACGCAGCTTTTTTTCGGCCGGCGTGTCGCGCTGAAAATACTGGCGCGCGCACAGCAGGCCCATCACCAGGAACGAAGTTTCGACCAGATCGCCCGCATCATCCTTGCGGCTGAAAGCGATGGTGGCGCCGGTGAGGCCGTTCATGAAGTGCGGAAACACGCCGTGGTAGCAGGGCGCGCGGACCAGCACGTCGAGCATGCTGCTCAGACGCTCCAGCGCTGCTTCGCGGCTCACCCAGCCGCGCTCGACCGCGACGATGATCGCCATCACGCCGAAGCCCGTGCCGCCGGTGGTGATCAGATCATCAACCGGCTCTTCACGGGTCGTGCGCCGGTCAGGCGCGAGGCCGCTGACCGGGTGCGCGCCCTTCCAGAAAAAATCGAAAGTCCGGCGCTGGACCTGCTCCAGCAGCGCCTCGTCCGGTAGCGCAGCAAGCGCCGCACCTGATGGTTCGGCCACCGCGCTTGTCGCCGCAAGGCGACGATGCTCTTGGGCACTCTCGGTATTTTCCGCTGTCAGCATGAAGCCTCCTGGTTGCCCTGATTCTGACGGCATTGGGTGATCCGGGTACATCTACTGCGCCTGCAGGCTCGCTGACCATTCACGCTGGCGACCTATCATGGCCAAGCCCCGAGACACTTCCAAAAGGACTGATTGATGAGCCGTATCGACAAGCTGATGGCCCAGATGACGCTCGAAGAGAAACTCGGCCAGCTGACCATGACCGCCTCCAGCTATGCGGTGACCGGCCCGATCATCGCCGGTGACTCGACCGATTCGATCGCCGACGGCACGCTCGGCAATCTGCTGAACATGGTCGGTACCGGACCGACGCACGAGATGCAGCGGCTGGCGGTGGACAAGTCTCGTCTGGGTATTCCGCTGCTGATCGGCCTTGATGTGATCCACGGTCATCGCACTTTGTTCCCCATCCCGCTGGCGGAGATGGCGCTGTTCGATCCGCGGGCCTGGGAACTGACCGCGCGCGAGGCCGCTACCGAAGCCGCGGCCGATGGCCTGGCGATGACCTTCAACCCGATGCTCGACGTCTCTCGCGATCCGCGCTGGGGCCGCACCGCCGAAGGGCCGGGTGAAGATCCCTGGCTTGGCGCGCGCTTGGCCGAGGCCAAGGTCCGCGGCTTCCAGACAGCCGATCTCGCGCGCCCCGATGCGCTCGCCGCCTGCGCCAAGCATTTCTGCGCCTATGGTCCGGTGATGGCCGGGCGCGAGTACGCGTCCGTCGACATCTCCGAACGCACCCTGCACGAGGTGCATCTGCCGCCGTTCGAAGCGGCCGTGGCGGCCGGTGTCGCGTCGATCATGCCGGCGTTCACCGATCTGAACGGCATCCCGATGACCGCGCACACCGAACTGCTCGGCGACTACCTGCGCGGCAAGCTCGGCTTCGAAGGCGTGCTGATCAGCGACTACAACGCCATCGGCGAGCTGATCCGCCACGGCGTCGCCGCCGATCTGGTCGAGGCCGCGGCGCTGGCGCTCAACGCCGGTGTCGACATCGACATGATGGCCGATGCCTACCGCAAGGGTCTGCCGATCGCGCTGGAACGCGGGCTGGTGAGCATGGCGCAGATCGATACCTCGGTGCGCCGCGTGCTAAGGCTCAAGGAGCAGCTGGGACTGTTCGACGATCCGTATCTGCGTGGCTCGGCAGCCGAGGCGCCGGAAGTGGTCGCGCAGCGTCGCACCCTGGCGCGTGAGGTCGGCGCGCGGGCGATCGTGATGCTGAAGAACGATGGCGACACGCTGCCGCTCGCCCCTGGCATCGGCAAGCTCTGCGTCATCGGCCCGCTCACCGACAACGGCCCGGAAATGGGCGGCTGCTGGGGTGCGGCCGGTGAGCCGGACAAGCACGTCAGCGTGCTGTCGGGCCTGCGCCAGGGCTTTCCCGGCACCGAGATCGTGCACGCGGCCGGTACCGCCATCCGCGATGACGATGCCAGCGGCATCACCGCGGCCGTCGCGCTTTGCGACGGGGCCGACGCGATCCTGCTGTGCATCGGCGAGGCCCACAACATGAGCGGCGAGGCTGCCAGCCGCGCGTATCCAGAGCTGCCAGGACAACAGCGAGCGCTCACCGAGGCGGTGCTTGCACGAGCACAAAGTCTGGGCATTCCGGTGATCGCGATCCTGTTCTCGGGTCGGCCGCTGGTCATTCCCTGGCTGGCGGAAAAAGCCGACGCGTTGCTCGCTGCGTGGTTCCTCGGCAGCGAAGCCGGCAACGCCATTGCCGACGTGCTTTCCGGCAAGGTCTCGCCAAGTGGACGTACGCCGATGAGCTGGCCCCGCGCACTCGGACAGGTGCCGATCTTCTTCGGCCAGCGCCCCAGCGGCCGGCCGATGAACCCGGACGACTTCTTCACCAGCAAATACCTCGACGTCGCCAACGACCCGCTGTACTGCTTCGGCCACGGCCTGAGCTACGGGCGCTTCGCTTATGCAGACCTGCGCGTGACGCCGGATCGCGTGTCGCCAGCCGATGCCATCCACGTGCAGGTGACGATCACCAACAGCGGCGCACGGGCGGCACAGGACACGGTGTTCCTGTTCACCCGCGACCCGGTGGCCAGCGTGGCGCGGCCACTGCTGGAGTTGCGAGGCTTCGGCAAGATCGATCTGGCGCCCGGCGAAAGCGGCGTCGTGGCCTTGAGCCTGCTGGCCTCGGATCTGAAGTTCCTGGGCCGCAATCTGGCGCCAGTGTTCGAGGCCGGCGATGTCGAGATCCTGGTCGGACCTTGTGCAGACCGAGCGCAGCTGCTGTCGGCGGTGATCAAGCTGCGTTGAGTGCCATGCGAGGACGGGGCTGTTGCCATCTGTAGGGAAGCTGGCGGGCGAATGGTAGATCGATGCTCCAGCAAAGGGTTACATGGTTTAGGCGCAGGAATAAGCGGGACCTGCTTTCCATGCACTAGCCGCGCATGTCGACCACGTCGACCGACTTGTGATCGAACAGAACCCAGCCGCTCGTCCGTTCCGAGGGGGCAGCCTGAACCAGATTTCCCATTTGATTTTCGATTTTCTGGGTAGATCGGAATCAAGCTGTACTGCAGAAGAATCGTCGAATATGGTCTCGTAGATGGCGCCCGCAAACCTGAATAGGTACGAGCCCTCGCCGGTGTATTTCAGCATTTCAAGCTGATCACCTGGCTGAATTCTCAGCGTTTCGGCTTCATGAGTATCTGGGTGAGCCGCAGCAATTTCGAGTGCTCGTGAAGCGACTCGAATCTCTGTTTTGCGACATCGATAGAGGTGTTCGTCTGGCGGGTAACGGAAGGCTGCCTTGTCGTAGACATACAGCTTGCGAGCATTGGCCTTTGGCGATGCGCGCACTATTGCGCCGGCTCGGACTTCAATAACCGGCGCTAGTTCTCCAGGCCACCCGCTGTTCTCGAAAAGCGTCGTTTCTCGATCAGCGCGCACGTTCGATGCGAAGAACAGGAGTGAAGCGACGAGCGTCTGGACTCTCAGGGTTGTCGTCATGGTCGTTCCTGGTAGCCGAATGGGTTAGAGACTGATCCCACCAAAGCGGCTGCTGACCTGTTCCGGCACCCGGCTGCTGCCAGCGGCGGCGAAGGGTTTGCTGTCGCCGCAGATCGAGGCCACATGGGCCTGGGCGTCGCGCGCGGTCAGCACGTACAGCGCGCGGCACAATTCGTAGGCGGCGGTGCCGGGCCAGGCGGCCGGCAGCATCACGGCCGGCAGACGCGGGTCGTGCAGGGTGGCGCGGCGGAACGAGTGGATCAGCAGGGTCTGGATCAGGAACGCTTGTTCGGGTGTCAGCACCGTCTTGCCGAGCTTGGCCAGCAGTGGCTGGAAATGCTCGATGAAGCTGCGATAGCGGGCGCCGACCTCGTCGAGATTCCAGCACTGGATCATCAGCGCTTGCGCGCCAGGGCCGCCGAAGCCGTCGAGGTCCCGGGCTCTGAGCACGGCGGCTCGTTCACGCAAGCCCAGCTCGTCGAGCAGCTGCCGCAGCGCCTCGGCTTTCTCCACCGGATGAATCAGCACGCCCGGCGTCAGCAGCGCAAAACCTTCCCACTCCAGTTCACGCTTCAGCTGGCCGCGGTTCGGATGAGTATCGCCACTGCGGGGGGTGATCACCAGGGTCCACTGGCCGTCCCAGTCGAGCAGCGGCGGCATGTAGACGCGCTGATAGGCGCGCTCGATGCGGCGCCTGCCGGCGCTGGTCAGCGAGTAATGGCTGCGCCGGCCATCGCGGCGTGCGGCCAGCCAGTCTTCGTCGATCAGCCGGAAACAGCTGGTGCGCACCAGGCGTTCGCTGACCCCGAACGGCGCCATCAGCGCGATCAGTTCGCCCAGCCAGATGCCCGGCGTGGTCGGCAGCAGCGAATCGCCGAAGACCGTGACGATCAGCGATTTCGACTTCGGCACTTCATCTGCTAGATAGCGCTCGATCCAGGCGTTGATGCTCATTCAGGCTCGGGTCCGGGTGGGATCGCGGCGATTTTACAGTCCCATGTTTAACGATACAAAAAACGTGTTGACTTAATTAATAGTGTATCGAATAATGGCTGCAGGTCTTCAGCGGAGTGCCGCCATGTACGCACAGATGGTCGATACCGGGTCCCCTTCGGCAACTTCACTCGACGAGCGCGAAGCGCGCTTCCAGAGCCGCATCGACGACGGCATTCGTGTCGAACCGCAGGACTGGATGCCGGATCGCTATCGCAAGACGCTGATCCGCCAGATCAGCCAGCACGCGCATTCGGAAATCGTCGGCCAGCTGCCGGAAGGCAACTGGATCACCCGCGCGCCGTCGCTGAAGCGCAAGGCCATCCTGCTCGCCAAGGTGCAGGACGAAGCCGGCCACGGGCTCTATCTGTACAGCGCGGCGGAAACGCTGGGCATCACCCGCGACCAGATGGTCGACGACCTGCACACCGGCAAGGCCAAGTATTCGTCGATCTTCAATTACCCGACCCTGACCTGGGCCGATGTCGGTGCCATCGGCTGGCTGGTCGACGGCTCGGCGATCATGAATCAGATTCCGCTCTGCCGATGCAGTTACGGGCCGTATGCCCGCGCGATGATCCGCGTTTGCAAGGAAGAGGCGTTCCACATGCGCCAGGGCTACGACATCATGCTGGCGCTGTGCGCGGGTACGCCCGAGCAGAAGGCGATGGCCCAGGACGCGCTCAATCGCTGGTGGTGGCCGAGCCTGATGATGTTCGGTCCGCCGGATGGCGATTCGGTGCACAGCGCCCAGTCCCAGGCCTGGAAGATCAAGCTGTTCACCAACGATGAACTGCGCCAGAAGATGGTCGATCAGACCGTGCCGCAGGCCGAGCATCTGGGCCTCGTGGTGCCGGATCCTGCGGTCAAGTGGAATGCCGAGCGCGGCCACTACGACTATGGCGATATCGACTGGGAAGAGTTCTACAACGTGGTCAAGGGCAATGGCCCCTGCAACCGCGAACGCCTGGAAGTGCGCAACAAGGCCTGGACCGATGGCGAGTGGTTCCGCGATGCCCTGGTCGCCCATGCCGACAAGCAGGCGCAACGCCTTACCGCTCAAGCCGCCTGAAGGACAAGCAGATGAAGAATCAATGGCCGTTGTGGGAAGTGTTCATCCGCAGCCAGCACGGGCTGGCGCATCGTCATGTCGGCAGCCTGCATGCGCCGGATGCGACGATGGCGCTCAACAACGCCCGCGATGTCTACACCCGCCGCAACGAGGGCGTCAGCATCTGGGTCGTTAAGAGCACGGACATCACCGCCAGCCATCCGGATGACAAGGCCGAGCTGTTCGATCCGGCCAACAGCAAGGTCTATCGCCATCCCACCTTCTTCCCGATGCCCGAAGAAGTGAAAGGGCTATGAGCACCGCCCGCTACGAGTATCTGCTGCGCTTCGGCGACAACGCACTGATCCTCAGCCAGCGTCTCGGTGAATGGTGCGGCAAGGGCCCGGCGCTGGAAGAGGACATGGCGCTGACCAATGTCGCCCTCGATCTGCTCGGTCAGGCGCGCCTGCTGCTGAGCCTGGCAGCGGAAGCGGCCGGCAACGGCGCCGATGAAGACAGCCTGGCCTATCACCGTGACGACCGCGCGTTCCGCAACGTGCTGCTGGTCGAGCAGCCGAACGGCAACTACGCCGACACCCTGGCACGGCAGTTTCTGTTCGATGCCTGGTCGTCCCTGGCGCTACGCCGGCTGCTCAGCTCAAGCGATGCCGCGATTGCCGCGATCGCCGAAAAAGCGGTCAAGGAAGTCAGCTATCACCTGCGCCGTTCCAGCGATCTGATGGTGCGTCTCGGCGACGGTACCGAGCGCAGCCGCGCGATGCTGCAGACAGCGATCGACAAGGTCTGGCCTTACAGCCACGAGCTGTTCATCGGCGATGCCGTCGACGCCGAAATGACGGCGGCCGGCATCGGCTTCGATCCCGCCAGCGTGCACGACGAGTGGCTGGCCTATGTCCGCGAAGTGTTCGCCGAAGCCACGCTGAAGCTGCCAGCCGCCGGCGGCTGGATGCCCAAGGGTGGCAAGCAGGGCCTGCACAGCGAACACCTGAGCAAGCTGCTGGCCGAGATGCAGGTGTTGCAGCGCAGCCATCCCGGCGCGAGCTGGTAAGCCCGTTTCGCGATGAACGCCGCCGTCGTCGATAAGCCCTCGCTGGACACCGTCTGGCATTGGCTGGCCGAGGTGCCGGACCCGGAGATTCCGGTGATCTCGATCACCGATCTCGGCATCGTCCGCGAGGTTCGCTATGACGATGAAACGCTGGTGGTCACGGTAACGCCAACCTATTCCGGCTGCCCGGCGACCGAGGTCATTGCGGCGTCGATCCGCGACGCCATGGCTGCCCACGGCATTGCCGACGCGAAGATGGAAACCCGGCTGTCACCGGCCTGGACCACCGACTGGCTGACGCCGGAAGCGAAAGCCAAGCTGCTCGACTACGGCATCGCACCGCCGGTGGGTCTGGCAGAGGGCGAGCAGCGCATCGACATCAGCAGGCTGACGCGGCGCGCGCCGCCGGCGCCGGTGGTGGCCTGCCCGCGCTGTGCGTCGACCAACACCGAGATGCTGAGCCAGTTTGGCTCCACACCCTGCAAGAGCCTGTATCGCTGCAAGGCCTGCCAAGAACCATTCGATTATTTCAAGTGCCACTAGCGGCAACAACGCTGGGGCCGTGTGCGGGGAGAGCTGCATGAGCAAGTTTCATTCGTTGAGCGTGGCCCGGGTCAGCCCGGAGACGCGCGATG
The DNA here is from genome assembly GCF_903885465.1 of uncultured Nevskia sp. Lineage (GTDB taxonomy): Bacteria > Pseudomonadota > Gammaproteobacteria > Nevskiales > Nevskiaceae > Nevskia. The sequence continues at coordinate 2,187 of NZ_CAISIQ010000324.1, read as the reverse complement.
CCGTGGTCGTCACTTTTGCCGTGCCGCCCGAGCATCGCGAGGCTTATCGCTATGAAGCCGGCCAGCACCTGACCATCCGTGCCGACATCGGTGGCGAGGAAGTGCGGCGCTCGTATTCGATCTGCTCGGCGGCGCAGGAGCAGAGCCTGCGGGTGGCGATCAAGCGCATCGACGATGGCCTGTTCTCGTCGTGGGCCTTCGAGCATCTGAAGCCCGGCACGCAGCTCGATGTCATGGAGCCGTCCGGCCATTTCAGCGTGCCGCTGGAGCCGGAGTCGCAGCGCCATCATGTTGCCTTCGCGGCCGGCAGCGGCATCACGCCGATCCTGTCGCTGATCAAGACCACCTTGCAGGCCGAGCCGAACAGCCGCTTCACCCTGGTCTACGGCAACCGCGCCTCATCGAGCGTGATCTTCAAGGACGAACTGGCCGACCTGAAGGATCGCTACATGGGTCGCTTCAATCTGGTGTTCATCCTCAGCCGCGAGCAGCAGGACGTCGATCTGTTCAACGGCCGCATCGATGCCGCGAAGTGCGAATCGCTGTTGAAGCAGTGGGTCAATCCCGAGGACATCGACGTCGCCTATGTCTGCGGTCCGCAAGTGATGATGGAGCAGGTGCGCGACAGCCTGGTCGCCAGTGGCGTGCCCAAGGCCAGCATCAAGCTGGAACTGTTCGGCACCGCGATGAATGGCGCGGCGCGCAAGCTGCGCGCACCGGTGGTGAAGGGCGAGGCGGGCTGCGAAGTCACGGTGATCCACGATGGCCGCAGCATGCAGTTCAGTGTCAAGAAGAACGGCCTGTCGCTGCTCGATGCGGCACTGGCCAATGGCATCGAACTGCCGTACGCCTGCAAGGGCGGCGTCTGCGGCACTTGTCGTTGCAAGCGCCTGTCGGGAGAAGTCGACATGGACGCCAACTACTCGCTCGAAGATTACGAACTGGCGCGCGGCTTCATCCTGAGTTGCCAGAGCTTCCCGGTCAGCGACAGCCTCACGCTCGACTTCGATCAGGAGACCTGAGGCGTGGCCGAAGCGAATCTGCTGCTGATCGAACGCCTCGGCAAGGTTGCGCTGCTGCGTCTGAATCGCCCGGAGGCAATGAACGCATTGTCGATGCCGCTGCGCGAAGCGCTGCGTCAGGCGCTGATCGCGCTCGATGAGGACGACAGCATCGGCGCCATCGTCATCACCGGCAACGACAAGGTGTTCGCCGCCGGCGCCGATGTCCGCGCGCTGCAGGACTGGACTTCGGATACCGCCCGGACCAACACCGAACTGCGTGGCGCCTGGAACCAGATCGGTGCCATGCACAAGCCGGTGATCGCGGCCGTTGCCGGCATGGCCTTCGGCGCCGGCTGCGAACTGGCGATGATGTGCGACTTCGCACTCGCTGCCGACAACGCCCAGTTCGGTCAGCCGGAGATTCGGCTGGGCCTGATTCCCGGCTCCGGCGGCACCCAGCGGCTGGTGCGTGCGGTGGGCAAGGCGAAAGCGATGGAGATGGTGCTGACCGGCCGCAGCATCGACGCCCACGAAGCCGAACGCGCCGGCCTCGTCGCCCGCGTGCTGCCGCTGGCCGAGCTGATTCCCGAAGCGCTGAAGACAGCCGAACGGATCGCCGGATTCTCGGCGCCGATCGTCGAACTGGCTCGCGCCGCCGTGAACGCCGCGCACGAGACCTTTCTCGAGGATGGCCTGAAGCACGAGGCCCGGCTGTTCGAAGCCACGTTCACGACGGAAGACCGTCGCGAAGGCATCGATGCCTTTCTGACCAAGCGCAAACCCCAATTCAAGAACCAATAAGCCGGCGCGCGATCGCCGTCCAGAAACCGAGGAGTGACACCATGATCAAGCTTGAAAGCTACGCCTGCGGCAAATGGCAGCAGGGTGAAGGTGGCGAGGTGATGCTGAATGCACTCACCGGCGAACCGGTCGCCCAGGTCTCGAGCAAGGGCCTCGACTTCGCGGCGATGCTCGACCACGGTCGCAAGGTCGGCAGCCCGGCGCTGCGCAAGCTGAGCTTCCACGAGCGGGCGATGAAGCTGAAGGCGCTGGGCCAGTATCTGGGCGAGCGCAAGGACGTTTACTACGCGCTGTCCGCCGCCACCGGTGCTTCGAAGAACGATTCGATGATCGACATCGACGGCGGCTTCGGCACGCTGTTCTCGTACGCCAGCAAGGGCCG
>NZ_CAISIQ010000323.1 GCF_903885465.1 uncultured Nevskia sp. | reverse complement strand
TGAGCATCAACTGATTGGGCGCCACCACCAGCGGATTGCTGTTGTAGACGAACAGCGAACGGATCGGCGGATCGAGTTTGAGATCGCCGGTCAATGCGCGGCCGAGCTGCCATTGGTTGACGACGCGCGTGCCGGGCGTCAACAGATCGGCACGATGCAGCCTGTCCCAGCGAACCGGAAACGCCCAGAGTGGCAGCTGCAGCAAGCCGCCGCCCGGCTGGCGCCAGGCGCCGACCAGCGCCGGCAGACAGGCGAGGGCGCGCACCAGTTGCCCGCCACCTGCCGAACGTTCGATCGCCACGCCTATGCGAATCGCCGAGGGCTGGGCGGTGGCGTACTCGCGTGCCAAGGTCCGGATCACCTCGGCATCGATCCCGGTTTCCTGCGCCGCGAACTCGGGCGTGTACGGCGCCACGTGCTCGACTAGCTCTTCGAAGCCGACCGTGTACCGGTCCACGTAATCCTGATCGACCAGACCTTCGCGGATGATCACGTGAATCATTGCCATCGCCAGTGCGCCGTCAGTGCCAGGGCGCACTCGGATGTGCTGATCGGCCATCGCCGAGGTGCCGGTCTTGACCGGATCGATGACGATCACCTTGGCACCATTCTTCTTCGCGCGATCCACGAACGGCCACATGTGGGCGTTGGTGCTGAGCATGTTGCAGGCCCAGAGAATGATCAGCCGCGAATGCTGGAAGCTCTCCGGATCCATGCCCGGCGTCGGCCCCACGGTCATCACATAGGCGGTGGATGCACCGGAGTCGCAGAAGCTGCGCTCCGAAACGGTCGCGCCGAGTTTGTTGAAGAAGGGATCACCGACGGTAAGCCCGTTGACCAGCCCCTGGGTGCCGAGATAGCTGTACGGCAGGATCGCCGTCGGGCCGTCCTCGGCAATGATCGCCTTCCATTTCGAGGCTATGGTGGCGAGCGCTTCCTCCCAGGAAATGCGCTCGAATTCACCCGGGCCCTTAGGTCCGGTGCGGCGCAGCGGATACAGCACCCGGTCAGCGTGATAGACGCGCTCCTGATAGTGGTTGGTCTTCGCGCACAAACGCCCTTGCGTGAACGGATGCACCGGGTTGCCCTGAACACCGGTCACCTTGCCGTCCTGCACCTTGACCAGCATCGAGCAAGTGTCAGGACAATCGTGGGGACAGGCGCCGATTACCGTGGCGTCCTTCAAGAGCTGGGTCGGCATGGCGTTCCTCGCGTGTGACGGGGTGGAGCCCAAATGCGGTGTCTACATCTCAAGAATGCTGCACGCCGCGACTTGATTCAATCGGGTCGGGCAAGCAACGGCGCGTCGGCTTCTCTGAAGAGCAGTGGGCAGGGAAAGTAGACTTCGCAAGGCCTCGCATCGCTGGGGCCTGAAGACAACCCTGAAAACCTCTGGAGCAAGACAGTCATGGAATTCACCAACGAACAAGTCATGCCCGCGCCGCTCGAGCGCGTCGAGAAGATGTACTGGGATCTCGCCTTTGTGCCGCGCAAGTACCGCGAGCTGGGCCTGCAGGACGTCGAGGTGGTGTCGCAGAAGAATGAAGGCCGCGAGCTTCAGGTCTGCTGCAATTTCAAGATGAAGCCCAGCATCGAACTACCCAAGATCGCGCAGAAGTTCGTCCGCGGTGGCGAAGCGCTGGCGGTCACCCAGACCGATACCTGGGACATGCAGACGCGAACCGGCCGTCTGGATATCGTCATCCACGTCTTCAAGACCGTGACCATCCGCTGCGACATGAAGCTGGAAGCGCATCCGCAGGGCGCGGTCAATCGCATGCGCTGGAAGATCGAAAGCTCGATGCCGCTGATCGGCGGCACGATTGCGAAGATTCTTGCTCAGGACATCCAGAGCAAGTTCAAGGACGATGCAGCCGCCGCGAATCGGATTCTCAAGGACTACTGACGGATCTCGATCGAGCCAGCGGCAGATACTTCTGCCGGCGCGATTACAGGCCGGCGAGCACGAAGACTTTCGGCGTGCCGGCAGTCGCGGACGGCGCCACCCAGACCTCGAACTCACCCGGCTCGGCGATGAAGTTCATCGTCGCGTCGTAGAAGCACAGGTCCGCACGCGTCAGCTTGAAGCTCACTACCCGCGATGCGCCGGGAGCGAGTTTCACTTTCTGGATGCCCTTCAGCTCGCGCACGGGCCGAGTGAGGCTGGCAACTCGATCGTGGATGTAGAGCTGCACCGTTTCCTCGGCTTCGCGTTGCCCGGTGTTGGTCAGTTTGGTGCGGATCGTGATCGGGCCATCCCAGGCCATTTTCCCGCCGCCGACTTCCGGCTCGCCGTAGCGGAACTGCGAATACGTCAGCCCATGGCCAAACGGAAACAGCGCTTCGTGAGTGACATAGCGATAACGCGCCTTCCAGTACGGGTCCTTGGGATTGGTCTGCGGCCGGCCGGTGTTGCGATGGCCGTAGAAGAATGGCTGCTGGCCGGAGGACTGCGGAAAGCTGACCGGCAGACGGCCGGACGGCGAATGATCACCGAACAGCACATCGGCGATCGCGTTGCCGGTTTCGGTGCCGAGGAACCAGGTGACGACGATCGCCGAGGCGTCGCGCACCGCGCCTTCCAACGCCAGCGCGCGGCCATTGCGCAGCAGCACGATCACTGGCTTGCCGACATCGACGATCGCTTCCGCGAGCGCCTGCTGCACGGCCGGCAACAGGATGTCGGCCCGCGACGCAGCCTCACCGGACATGTCCTGTGACTCACCCAGCGTCAGCAGCACGATGTCAGCCGCCTTGGCGGCGGCAATGGCTTCGTCGAGACCGCCGCCGATCGGCTGTTCCGGATCGCAGCCCTTGACCACCTTGAGCAGCGTCGAATCGCGCAAGACACTGCGCAGCCCTTGCTCCAGGCTCACGGCGTCCTTCATGTCGGAGAACGGCGACCAGGGCCCGGCGAGATTGTCGGCATCGGCACCGAAAGGGCCGATCAGCGCAATCTTCTGGCCGGCCTTGCGCAGCGGTAGCACCTGTCCTTCATTCTTCAGCAGCACGATCGAGGCGCGGGCACTTTCACGAGCAAGGCTGCGCGCGGCCGGCGTGCGTGTGTCGCGCTGCTCGACTACGGGATCGAGCGAGCGATAAGGATTGTCGAACAAGCCGAGCAGCTTCTTGACCCGCAGCACGCGCCGCACGGCTTCGTCGACCACCGCCATCGGCACTTCGCCGCGCTCGACCAGCGAGGGCAGGTGCAGGTTGTACAGATCGCTCTGCATGCTGATGTCGACGCCGGCGAGGATCGCCAAGCGTGCCGCGTCGCGGTCGTCACGGGCAACGCCGTGCATCACCAGTTCGCGGTCGGCGGTGTAGTCCGAGACGACGATGCCGCGAAACTTCCATTGCTCTCGCAACAGGCCGGTGAGCAGCGGCCGATGAGCCATCATCGGCACACCGTTGAGGTCGTTGAAGGCGCTCATCGTCGACAGCGCGCCGGCGTCGAAAGCGGCCTTGAACGGCGGCAGATAGACCTCGTGCAAGGTCTGTTCGGACATCTCGACGCTGTTGTATTCCATGCCGGCGATGGCGCCGCCGTAGCCGACGACATGCTTGGGGCAGGCGAGCAGGCTATCCGCGTCCGTTAGCCGCTTGCCCTGGAAGCCGCGTACCCGCGCCGCCGCGAACAGCGAGCCCAGATACGGGTCTTCGCCAGCGCCTTCGGCGACTCGGCCCCAGCGCTGGTCGCGGCCGATGTCGATCATCGGTGCGAACGTCCAGTGGATGCCATTGGCACTGGCCTCGACGGCCGCGGCGCGCGCCGTGCGTTCGGCCAGGCCAGGATCGAAGCTTGCCGCCTCGCCGAGCGGAATCGGGAACACGGTGGCAAAACCATGCAGCACGTCGGCGCCGAACAACAGCGGAATCTTCAGACGCGATTCCTCGACTGCCAGCCGCTGCAGCGCACGGCCCTCGGCCGCACCAACGCCGTTGAACAGCCCGATCAGGCGGCCCTCGCGAATGCGCTGGGCAAGCCCGTCATCGATCTTCGGGCCGGCATCCGGGTTGATCTGCCGACGCGTGCCGATACGCATCGGATCGGAATAGATGCTGAGCTGCCCAGCTTTCTCTGCCAGTGTCATCCGGGCGATCAGCGCCTCAATATCGGCTTCATCGTGGTCGCTGGTCAGCGTCTGTCCGGCGACGCGCTGTGCGAAGGCGAGCAGGGCGAGGGACGAGGTACCGGCCAGGAAGGCGCGGCGCGTCGTCGTTGGTGGCGCAGCTTGGTCCGTCATGCAGGCAAGGTGTGATGAGCATCGGCGCGATCAAGCGCGCCGATGCGAGTGAGGATGGCAAAGCTGGCGATGCCGACGTAGCAGATCGCCGGCACCAGCAGCGCAGCGGGCAGGCCGAAGTGATCGGCTGCGAGCCCGGTGATCACCGGCACTACGGCACCTCCGACGATGGCGAGGCAGAGTAGTGCAGACCCTTGCGGCGTCTCATCGCCCAGCTTCTCGATGCCGAGCGAGAAAATGCCCGGGAACATGATCGAATTGAACAGGCCGATGGCAATGATCGTGGCCGCCGCCAATGTGCCAGTCGACAAGCTTGAGACAACGGCAAGCGTGGCCGCACCGACGGCGCAGAAAGCCAGCAGGCTTGCGGCCTCGATCTTGCGCAGCAGCACCGAGCCGATGAAGCGGCCGATCATCGCGCCGGCCCAGTACAAGGACACCAGCTTGCCGGCGCGCGCTGCAGTTTCGCCGAGCGTGCCGGGCAGCATCAGATAGTTGGTCAGGATGCTGCCGATCGACACCTCGGCACCCACGTACAGAAAGATCGACAGCGTGGCCAGTGCCAAGCGTGAATGACGCAGCGGCGCCAGGATTGCCCGGCCGCTGACCTGATGCGGCACGTCCGGCAGGCCAGGCTTCCTGCGCAGCAGCCAGAAGCTGATCGCCAGAATGCCCAGCGCTGTTGCGATGCTCAGGAACGGCACCATCACCACCGAGGCTTCCTGGCGGCGCAGCTCGGCGAGGGCATCAGCCGACAGCGTAGCCGGATCGCCCGGCAGATCAACGCCGGCCGACAGGATGAACGCCGCACCGACCCAAGGGCCAACCGTCGTGCCCAGCGAATTGAAGGCCTGCGCCAGGGTCAGCCGCATGTGCGAACTCTGCGAACTGCCGAGGTTCGCAATCAACGGATTAGCCGCCACCTGCAGCAAGGTGATGCCGCTGGCCAGCACGAACAGCGCGACCAGGAACATCGGATACAGCCCGACGTTCGCTGCCGGCGTGAACAGCAGGCAGCCCACGGCCATGACTGCCAGGCCGACGACGATCGATCGCAGATAGCCGATGCGCGCCAGCAGCAAGCCCGCCGGAATCGACATCACCAGATAAGCCAGGAAGAACGCGAACTGCGACAACATCGCCTCGGCATAACTGAGCGAAAACAAGCCTTTGAGCTTGGGAATTAAAGTATCGACCATCACCGTGCAGAAGCCCCACACGAAGAACAGACCGACGATCATCGCGGTCACGCCGATTTCGGGTTTCACGCCGCTGCCGATTGACGCAGCGCGAGATGGCACTTCCATGGATTCGTCCTGGTAACGAGTTCGCCGAGTACGGCGTGATGTTCGTCGTCGATTGCGACGGCCGCGCATTTTTCATCATTGAAGCGGCGAAGTCTTCTTGGGCAGCACCTTGGGGCCGGCGGTTCCGTTGGATCGAACGCAACTTGGGGAACTTAGCTTTGAAGTCTGCGTGCTGGTCGTTTAACCCACGATCAAACGATAGCACAATTTGGTGCGCAATAAATATTATGTTCAATAGTGCGGCTAATGAATGCCCGGTTCATGGGCCGATGCTTTCGGATGGCTTTATCAAATCTAGGTGTCGGCTCCTAAGAGTTGATTGCCATACTTGGCAAGTTGAGTGCCGAAGTCTGACTTGGCAGTCTACTTTTCACGATAGTCTGACATTGGCATTGATCTTTCCCCGGTAGTCGGCAGTTTGCAGTCAACATTTCGCCTGGCCGGGCGAGCAATCAAACTTGATGAAACGCAGTGTTGTGCACCGGCCTCATTGAACGCATCGGCCCTTTTTAAATCCCATGCGCTTACATAAAACGCATTTTCCCGGCGAATGAGTTTGTGAAGGCGATTTCGAACGACAACGGTGATCATCTAATTGACCGGTTCAAGGGCCTATGTTTTCGGATCGCCTTATCGAATCGAGATCTTTCCTCGGTTGTTTTGGTCAATGACGCTGCCAGCGCAGTTTCCGCCGCGAGACGTTGTGCGGTCTCAAGCGAGAGCCTTTCCTTTAGATCGGATGCCTTCGAAGCAGCGTCAGCCTGAAGTTCAGTGACGCGCTTTTGATGGCGGCCAAGTTCCTGAACGGCCTCCCGGCGGAGACGCTTGACGTCCTCCCGAAGGTTCTCGATTTCCTTCAGCCAGTGACGCTCGTTGCCCTGCCACTGATCTCTAACTCTCCCTTCTTAACGTGTCCTTGAAGCCCAACGCCCTAGCTAACCGGCGAGCCGGCTTTATGGCCCGTCCGGTTGAGCGACTGGTTGGGGCTCACTGCGCTGCCTCTTCGAGAGCGAGAGTAGCTGCCCGATGGATATCCTCACAGACTGAGGAAAGTTCTGGCGGACACTGCGCACCCGAAGTCGAAGCAATGTTTTGTAGCTCTTCTGTGTTGGCGCTCGCATTGATGTGCTTGAGTAGGAATGAGCTAAACGCTTTGTCTTTTGTCGAAAGAGATGCCGCGCTACCGACTGACCTCCAATCAGACGCTAGAAGGTGGACAACGGCTTCCGTGAAGCCTTCAGCAATGCCGCCATCATCGCAGTGGTGAAAACTCTTGAAGCCAGAATAAATTGCCGACCACGTTTTCATCTGGTCCGTTGCTTCTTCTGCGGCCTGTGCCTGTTTAGTCGAGCATCGATCCGCTGCACTCGCAGCCAGCGGAGCTAAGAGCGCACCAGCCAGCAGAATGAACTTCATTTTCTTGAGCCCCAACGCCATAGCTCAGCCGACCGCTTGCCGTAGCGAAGCGAAGGCAAGTGGGTCGGCTGCAGCGCCTGGTTGGGCCCCATGATTGCGCTACCCATGTTTATGTTTCTCGGGGGGCCTATAAGGTTTCGCCATAAACATTGCTACACCCATTACAACGGCGAATAGAGGAAGAACGACAGCGGAAAGACGCATGACAATGTCGTTGCTAGGTATGCCGTCAACATTAACCGTTCCGCCTGGAAACAAGTTGGGAATATTGAACGCCGCCAGTAAGAAGCCGACAACTACAAAACCCGGCGCAACAACACGACGGGCAAGAAAGTTAAACAACCGCCAATGCAACGTGTCGTTCATGGGGCCCAACGCTTATTAGGCCGCCCAATTGCGGCAGTGCATTGCCGCACTTCGGCGGCATAACTCGGACGAGACATTCATAAGCTCCTGATTGCATGTAGTTTGCCTAACGATGCGCCGAATTGGGCCGCAGGATCAAGCCAGCTAGGCATGTCGTCTGGCGGGATCTGTGACTGACCGCTCACCGGCGACCAGTACAGGTACATGAAACTCCGCTCCGGGCTGGAAGCTGCCCTTCCCTACCCTCGATAAGGGCCAGTTGTCACTGCAGGGTCAGGCGTTAGCAGTCGCACTTTAGAGGCACGCGGTGAAAGCCCCTCTACCCATTCTTGACTAGGTGAAAGCGAGCGCCGCCGATCACAGAAGAGGTTCGACCGCGTCGTCTGCATAGACCCGATGGGCCTTGGTGAGCGCCATCCAGTGGTGGAACGAAAGTCTGATGGCGCTGCGAGGGGCCGATCGGATCACGAGAATCTGAGTTGGCGTGGCAATCATGACGCCGCATTCCGGCGGGATGTCATCGGCGGTGCCGATGCCTTCGGCGAGGACGTAGTAGCAGCCGCTGGCCAACGCGCGGTAACCGGCTCTCTTCTCAGGTTTCCGCAAGTCGCACAGCAGATCAGCCCGTTGAACCTTAATCTCGTGCACTAGAGGTTCGACGTAGTCCTCGACCGTGGTATTCCGGATTGAGAAGACATCGGGTCTCAGGTGTTGCCAGACGTCATCGGGCTTGCCGAGCAGGGTCAGACCGCGCCAGGCGATTCGGCCTTGTCCTGCCATCTCCCTGGCGACGCGATCGACAAGCGCTTCGTGCGCATCGAAAGCCTGGCGGTTCTGGTGCAGTGACTGGGCAAGTCGGGTAATACCGGCATCGGTGACGCGCAGATACTCTGCTCCGCGACCGTCGGTAACGCGCTCCATAAGACCGTAGCTAAGCAATTCGATTTCGATGCCATCGAGGCACGGCCAACCGGCCGAGCGGTACATCGCCCGCAGCCGGCGATCGTGAGCGCGCGTGAGGCGAATGCCGAGGGTTGAACCGCTTGCGTCAGTCATGCCGGGATTTACGAAATGAGGTTCACAACGTTGCCTGCGGGTGACTAATCAAGTTCCGCTTTTCCGATGCACGAATACTCGCGCTCTCGCGGATCGCGCAGTGCTGCTTTAGATCGCCGCTTCGCCGTAAGAATATTTCAAGGCTTGGCATGTTGCTTCCAGCCCAAAGCTGCTGCTGACGCTGGCGACCGGCGATGTTGAGTGTCGCTAAGGACTCGGCGTTTTGCTGAAAACCGCTGGCGATTGGGGCGTCGCCCAGCCTGCTTACCAACAATAAGGGGCGATTGTCGTGCCCTTGTCTGCCCGCAACTTCCGGTTTGTGCCAGATTCAGACACTCACCGGTGGCAGCTAAGCGGTAAGCGTCCGGCCTGCACCGTCTTGACGACGGCGTGATGGTTACGCAGCGGTTCCGGACAGTTGGACCTGTTCGGTGACGCTCGATGGCAGCAGTTCGTCGAGCTTGTTGATGGGGTGCTCGGCGATGCGTTCGCGGACGTGTCGCAGGTAGGCTTCGGCGTTGATTCTGTTGAGCTTGGCGGTGACGATCAGGCTGTAGATGTTGGCGGCGCGTTCGCCGCCGGCATCGGAGCCGGCGAAGAGATAGTTCTTGCGATTATGCGAAGGTTCTCATAACCGCAATTATGCTTGTCGGCGTAGTGCGCCCACATCATGGGGTTATCCCACCCAGCGCCGAAGCAGATCATGCCAGTGCGCTTGTTGTGGTAGCTCTCCAGCATTCGGACGGTATCGCGACGCTTGGGGTCGCGACTATCGACGAGCTTCAGTTCAAACGGATCATCGCGGCGCCAGCTTTTCAAGCGTTGCGGCGCGAATCGCTATCACGGCGATCACTACGGCGATGATCGCGGTCAGCGTGACCGCTGGAAAGTCGCGCGCGATTGCCGAAGAGGAACAGATTCCGACCGCGACTTCCCAGAAGTGAAACAGAGAATGACCGGACAGCCAGAGCGCGCAAAGTGACCACATCGAGGCTCGTAGCGCAGGTCGCGCGGCGCCGATGAGAAAGGCCGTCCCGATAAGCAGAAAGATAAGCCCGATGTCGCGGATGAAGTGTTGATTGAAGGGCCCAGAAGTGGTCACGCCGGGCACCGCCAAATACCAGCTTCCGGGGTCTGCCAACATAAAAAGGCCATTGGCCACAGCTGCGGCGCCGAGAACTGCGGCGGTGCCGCACGCCAACTTCATGCTGCCGGAGAGCCTCGTCTCGGGGCGATTGTCAGATACGTAGGTGCTCATGTGTTTTCACTCGTGTGAGCTGCTTTGCTTGGCGTGAATCGATGCGCGTTAGGGCCGCCGAACGCATTCGCTGCCGTTCATCACGCCTCCACTTACGCCGCCACCGCGTCCTTTTCGTCGACGGGATCCGGTCGGCGGGAGTGACCCCGGCACGCTTGGAATGGATCCCAGTCGGCGCCATGGGCCGGAAGCGCGTTGCGATCCACAATGACCTTGCCCTTGTGGAACTCCGCGAACAAGTCGCGCCCCAGTATTTCCGATGCAGCGCCGACGCCCCCGCGCAGGGTGAATGCAATGCTGTAGAGGAAAGCTGTCGATGCACCGGCCAGGAACAAGCCGTTGATCTCGGTGCGAACGGACGGACGACGGAACGGGCCAAGCTGGTCGGCCGTGTTTTCCGGGCCGTACGGCATTCGCGACAACGTGAATCGCTCATGCGTGAGCGGCGACGCCGACTCCTGCCACGCGACGTGCCCGCGCAGCTCAGGCAGTGCGCGAAGAATGCGATCCAGCATCACCTGCTCGATCTCCGCTTTGCGTTCGCGATAGACCGGCGACCACTTGTAGCCGGTTCCTGCCATTGGGTCTCCGCCACCCCAAAACTCGTACTCGGCGGGCACGGCACAGAAAGCCTCGATCGAGCTGTAACCCGGCGGACCGTAGTGACGTACGCCGCCTGTCTTGAGGGTCGGCGAGCTGATGGCTAGCCACCCTTTCGGATCCCATTGTCCCTTGTCTAGCAGATCAAACGTCGTCTGCATGTCGTAACGATCATGCAGAATGAAGTTGGTCGCCGGGCGCGTACGCGACAGGTCAATATCGGCACCCAGATACATCGAGTAGATGGAATGCGGACGGCGGAGCCGCGCAATGCGGTCAAGCGTTCGACGGCTCAGATGCCGCGGTTCGATGAGATCCTGGAAGGTGCGATGTATGTCGGCATTGCTGACGACCACATCGGCGCGAATACGCTCGCCGTCAGTCAGCGTCACGCCCTGCACGCGGCCGCCCTCGACGTCAATTGAACGGACCCGCGCCTTGGTTCGCACCACGCCGCCATGCGAGCGAATAACCTCCACCAGGTTGGCAGGGAGCACCTGTCCGCCCATTGTCGGAAAGAACGCGCCCTCTTTGAAGAAGCAGCGGAGGAGCATCGCGACTAGCAACGCCGGCGTTCTGGAGGGCGCCGTATTGTGAAGGTGGACCAACGAAAGTAGGGCCGCTCTCGCGTGGAACGACAACTTGTAGCGATCGAACAGTCGGCCGATCGGAAGTTCGAGCCCGC
>NZ_CAISIQ010000322.1 GCF_903885465.1 uncultured Nevskia sp. | reverse complement strand
TGGCGATGGGCGAGCGCACCGTTGCGGCCTCAGAAGCGCGCATTGATATCGAGCTGCAGCAGATCGACGGCGTACGGCGCGCCGCTCGCTTCGGTGGTGCTGAACCACTTCAGAGTCAGCCAGGCGTGGTGCGAGAAGCCCCAGTTGCCGAAGATGTAATAGCCCTTGGAGTTGGTGCCGCCGAGATGGAAATCGGCATCGGTGAAGGCATCGACCACCGAGTCGGTTTCCAGCCGGCGATAGCCGACCAGGAGGTTCCACTGATTGCGTTCGTTGATGTCCGGATAGCCGACCTTGAAGCGCGCCAGATAGGCGAGATTGCCGCCGCTGTAGTTGTCGCCGGAATCGAAGTTGTTGACCGGGCTGAGCGCACGGACCTTGCGGGCGCTGTACGCGGTATTCCAGGCGACATCGCCGGTGAAGCTGGCGTGCAGCGGCCCGCCGATCTTGTAGTCCAGCTCGCCGTTGACATCGAGAATCCTGAACTCCGATGCCAGGCCGAAATACTGGTACTGCGGATCGGTCGAGGTCTGCAGCTGCAGGTTGCGCAGCGCGAACAGCGAATTGCCCTTCTGCAGGTAGGTCGGCCGGCTTTCGTCGCTATCGCAGGAGAAGGCGCTGGTCGGCGCCACGCAAGGCGATGACAGCTCGCCCTGCAGGTTCTCGTAGTCGTAGAAGGCCACCGCGGCCTTGGCGGTCAGGCCGTCGTCGACCTTCCAGTCGACACCGGTCTGGAAGCCGAACATCGAGGCATCGCGGCTGTTGGCCTTGACCGCGCTGGTCGACGGGAAATCGAAGGCAGTGTTCTCGACCACGAAGGCGCCGAAGGTGCCATAGGCGGTGACGTTCTCGCCGATGCCGTGGCTGTAGCGCGTGGCCAGACCATCGAAGCCGAGGTTCTCGTCCCAGACCAGATTGGTCGACAGCCAGGGGTTCGGAATACGCCCGCCATAGACGTTCAGGCCAGTCAGCGGGTGGTAGTTCAGGAACGCGCGATCGATCAGCAGAGTGAACTTGTTGTAGGCGTTGCCGACCGTCTGGTTCGGCGATAGCGGATTGACGTTGTTGCCGGTGGTCAGCCGCACCGAGGCCGACAGATCGTCGGCGACATTGGCCAGCAGGCCGAGGCGCAGACGGAAGCGCGTGGCCTGGCGATCGGCGGTGGTGTTGATCAGCGGCGGCAGCGGCTGGTTGACCGCGCTGGAACTGACATTGAACGGGCTGCCGCTGTTGATCGCCTGATAGTTGATCTGGAACGGATCGTTGGCCTGATCGAGGAAAGCCACGTCTTCGCGCAGGCGCAGATCGCCGTCGAGCTTGATGTTCTTGATCCACTCCGGCAGCGCCGAGGGCTGCGCCCAGTTTTCGGCGCGGGCGGTGGCCAGCACTTCGTCCTTCAGCTCTTCGCGGATGCGCTGCTTTTCCGAGTCCGGCAGATAGATCACGCGCACCCGGTTCTTCGGGTCTTTGGGATCGGCCGGCTTCACGTCGCCGGCGGCCGTCGCTGTTGCAGGTGCTGCGGCGCCAGGCGTTGTCGTTGCCGCCGGTGCCGCGGTCTCGACCTGCGGCTGCGCCGGCTTTTCGGTCTGCAGGCGGCGGATCAGCCGTGCCGCATCGTCCTTGCTCAGCGCATTGCGATCGGACAGCAGGCGGATCAGTTCTTCGGTGACTGTCTCCGCGGCCGCAGGCTTGACGGCGACCGTTGCGACCGGCGCTTCATCGGCGGCGCTGGCATAGCCGGCACCGGCCACGAACAGGGCCGCGATCGCGGTTTTCATCGCAACGGCGACCGGCCTCGGAACGGGCGAGCGGGACGACCCAAGCGTCGGGGAATGCAGCAAAGGCCGGATCGGCTTCATGGCGGGGGCTACAGGTTGGAGGTGCTGCAAGTTCATGTGGTCGTCACCCGGATCACGGCCGGTTGCGGCAGGTCTTTCGGCGGCGGCTCGCTGAGCTTCGGCATGTTCTTCAAGGTGTCCTTGAGGAGACGGTCGAGCTCGGGCCGGCCGGTGGAGCGCAGCAGTTCGACTCGCTCGGTGCTGCCGTCCGGCGCCAGCCAGATCTGCACGGTGATCGCGAAGCGCGCTTCCAGCAGCCGGCGCTGACGCTGCACGGCGCCTTGGGCGCGCTGCTGCAGCAGGGTCGTGTACCAGCCGAGGCGATTGCCGGTGCCGGTGCCGCCACTGCCATCGCCACCGACTCGGTAATCGGCGCCGCCTTCCTTGCCCTGCAGGCCGAAGGCGTCACCGGCGCCGGTGCCCTTGGCGTCGAGCGCCGGCGGGCCGGGCGGTGGTGCTTCCTTGGGCGGCTCGGGCGTCGGCGTGGCCGGCTTGAATTCCGGCACTTTCTGCTTCGGCGGCTCGATCTTCGGTTTCGGCGGCGGGGGAGGCGGCGGAGGCGGAGGCGGCGGCTTGAT
>NZ_CAISIQ010000321.1 GCF_903885465.1 uncultured Nevskia sp. | reverse complement strand
GTATTCACGGCCATCGATCTGGGCAAGAACTTCGATAAACGCGAAGAAATCCAGGTGGGCTTCGTGGCTGAGAAGTATCAGCGCTTCTCCACCGAGTTCCCGGCCACCTACCTGGTGTTCCAGTATCTCTGGCAGAAGAACAGCGATCTCGTCGGCCTGTTGCTGGATGGCTATGGCAGCGAGAACTACAGCCGCAATGGCATCCAGCTCGATCCACACGTGCCGACCAGCACCACCCCGAAGATCAATCCGGGCCTTAGTGCCGGCGCCAACTACGTGGTGTTGGCCGCTGTGCAGCCGTTCCCGAACTACATCTACGAGCTCAACTTCGCGACGCTCATCGATGTGCAGGGTGGCGTGCTGTTCCAGCCGGGCGTGCAGTGGAAGCCGCGCGGCAATATGACCGTGAATCTGTTCTACAACCTGGTGCTCGACAACGCTTGGGGCAACAATCCCAACAAGAACGTCGTGCATCTGATCAGCCAGACCAACGAACTGGCGATCCGCCTCGGCTATCAGTTCTGATCAGCCAAGGCTCAAAGCCTTCATCGCAGCCGTTCATTCTTCGGTCACCCGGACAATCGAGAACAACATGAATCTGCTGGAACAACCCGGCGCTGCAAACGGCCTGGAACAGTTGCAAGGCTGGCTCGCGAGTGGTCAGCAACCGGCGATCGGCGAGACGCTGAAGTTCTCGCTGGTCGAAGTCTCGGAAGGCCGTGCGGTGTTTGCGGCGACGCCGGGTGCGCATGCCTACAACCCGATCGGTTCCGTGCATGGCGGCTACGCGGCCACCTTGCTCGACTCGGCCTGTGGCTGCGCCGTGCATTCCGCGCTGAGCAGCGAGCAGGGCTACACGACGCTGGAACTGAAGATCGCCTATCACCGCGCACTGAGCGCCAGCACCGGCCTGGTGCGCGCCGAGGGCAAGGTGGTTTCGATCGGCAAGCGCGTGGCCTTTGCCGAAGCGCGGATCACCGATGAAGCCGGCCGCCTGTACGCCTCGGCGACCTCGACCTTGCTGGTGTTCGAGCGGAAGTCCTAGACGCTCTGAGCCTGCGCTCAGACCCGTTCGATGACCATGGCGATGCCCTGGCCGACGCCGATGCACATCGTGCACAGCGCATAGCGGCCACCGGTACGTTCGAGCTGGTTCAGCGCAGTGGTCACCAGACGCGCACCTGAAGCACCCAGCGGATGGCCGATGGCGATCGCGCCGCCGTTGGCGTTGACGTGGGCGGCATCGTCGGCGAGGCCGAGATCGCGGGTCACGGCCAGGCCTTGCGCCGCAAACGCTTCGTTGAGTTCGATGACGTCGATCTGCGACAGCTTCAGGCCGGCCAGCGCCAGCACTTTCTTCGTCGCGGGTGCAGGGCCGAAACCCATGATCCGTGGCGCCAAGCCGACCGTGGCCATCGCCAGCACTCTGGCGCGTGGCTTGAGGCTGTAGCGTCCTGCAGCAGCCTCCGACGCCAGTAGCACGGCGCAGGCACCGTCGTTGACGCCTGACGCGTTACCGGCGGTGACGCTGCCATCCGGCTTCACGACACCTTTCAGCTTGGCGAGCATCGCCAGGGTCGTATCCGGGCGCGGGTGTTCATCGGCCGTGAACTGCAGCGCTTCGCCCTTCTTTTGCGGGATGGCGACCGGCACCAGTTCGTTGGCAAAGAAACCGGCGGCATGCGCGGCAGCCCAGCGCTGCTGGCTGCGGATCGCGAAGGCATCCTGATCGGCGCGCGAGATGCCGAACTGCTCGGCGACGTTCTCGGCGGTTTCCGGCATCGAGTCGATGCCGTACTTGGCCTTCAGTAGCGGATTGATGAAGCGCCAGCCGATCGTCGTGTCCTCGATCTTGGCGACGCGCGAGCAGGCGCTGTCGGCCTTGCCCATCACGAATGGCGCGCGGGTCATGCTTTCGACACCGCCGGCGATCATCAACTGGGTTTCGCCGGCCTTGATCGCTCGGGCGGCCATACCGATGGCATCGAGGCTGGATCCGCACAGGCGGTTGATCGTCGAACCCGGAACTTCCTGCGGCAAGCCGGCGAGCAGCGCAGCCATGCGCGCAACGTTGCGGTTGTCTTCACCGGCCTGATTGGCCGAGCCGTAGAGCACGTCTTCGACGGCCGCCCAGTCGACGTTCGGATTGCGCTGCATCAGTGCCGCGATCGGCAGTGCTGCGAGATCGTCGGTGCGGACATTGGCCAGCGCGCCGCCGTAACGGCCGAAGGGCGTGCGGATGGCGTCGCAGATGTAGGCGTGATTCATGGTCGGAATGATGCGAACTTTCGGTAGTGCCTCGGATGGCACTACCGAGCGTCATTTCGACGGGCGGCAGCCCCGGAGAGGCGTGATGTGGATCCGTCATTCCCGCCTGCGCGGGACTGACGATGTTGTTCAGCGGGTGACGAGTTGAACGGCCGGCGCGCTTTCCTTCGGCCGGCGATCGATCACGCGCTTGGCCTTGCCGATCGAACGCTCCAGCGTCTCCGGGTGATGCAGCAGCACGCGGACGCTGATGCCGACGTAGGTCTTCACCAGATGCTGGAGATTGCTGCTCACTTCCTTGCGCAGGCCGTCTTCGATGCCGGCATCGGCCACTGACAGTTCGACATTGACCAGCAGCTGGTCGAGGTTGCCTTCGCGGATGACTTCGATCAGATAGTTCGGCGTCAGCTGGGGGCAGCGCAGCAGCAGTTCCTCGATCTGGGTCGGGAAGACGTTGACGCCGCGGATGATCAGCATGTCATCCGAGCGGCCGGTAATCTTGCCCATGCGCCGCATGCTGCGCGCGCTCGGCGGCAGCAGGCGCGTCAGATCGCGCGTGCGGTAGCGGATGATCGGCAGCGCTTCCTTGGTGAGGCTGGTGAACACCAGTTCGCCTTCCTCGCCATCGGCGACCACTTCACCGGTAACCGGGTCGATGATCTCCGGATAGAAATGGTCTTCCCAGATCGTCGGGCCATCCTTGGTCTCGATGCATTCGCTGGCGACACCGGGGCCCATCACTTCTGACAGGCCGTAGATGTCGACGGCATCGATGTCGGCGCGGTTCTCGATTTCCTGGCGCATCGCGTTGGTCCAGGGCTCGGCGCCGAAGATGCCGGTGCGCAAGCTTGATTGAGCTGGATCGAGGCCTTGGCGATGGAACTCCTCGATCAGGTTCAGCATGTAGCTCGGCGTCACCATGATGATGTCGGGCTTGAAGTCCTGGATCAGCTGCACCTGCTTCTCGGTCTGGCCACCGGACATCGGCACCACCGTGCAGCCCAGGCGTTCGGCGCCGTAGTGCGCACCGAGGCCACCGGTGAACAGGCCGTAGCCATAGGCGATGTGAACCATGTCGTCCGGCCCGCCACCAGCAGCGCGGATGCTGCGCGCCACCACATCAGCCCAGGTCGAGATGTCCTTCGCGGTGTAGCCGACGACCGTCGGCTTGCCGGTGGTGCCGCTCGAACCGTGGATGCGCGAGATCTGATCCCGCGGCACGGCGAACAGGCCGAAGGGATAGTTGTCGCGCAGGTCCTTCTTGGTCGTGAACGGGAACTTGGCGAGATCGGCCAGCGACTTCAGATCATCCGGATGGACGCCGGCCGCATCGAAGCTCTTCCGATAGTGAGCGACGTTGTCATAAGCATGGCGCAGCGACCAGCGCATGCGCTCCAACTGCAGTGCCTGGAGTTCATCGCGGCTCGCGCGTTCGATCGGATCGAGCGTTGCGGCTCTGGATGGGTGACGGCTGACCATGGAACTACTCCTCGCAGATGTCGCTGTGGCGTGCAGATGGGGATGCTGCGAACTGTTCATCGTTTCCGGCCAGCGCACATGACCCCGGGTGCAGGGCCGCTGCCGGAACGTGCAATTCGCGCGATCTCTATGGATTGACGGCAGATTCAGGGATTGAAGCATTCAGGACATCGCCCTTGACCCGGGCAGACTTGCCGCGGAACAGCGCCACGATCACGCGCTCGGGATCAGTCAGGGTCACGTCGTAGACGCCGCTGCGGCCCGCAAGCGAGCGCTCGACGGCAGTCGCCGTCAGCAAGGTGCCGACCGGCACCGGGCGCAGGTATTCGATGTTGCAGCCGGCCGCTACCGTCGCTTCGTTGCGGCTGTTGCAGGCGAAGGCGAAGGCGCTGTCGGCCAGCGCGAACAGGAAGCCGCCGTGGCAGGTCTGATGGCCGTTGAGCATGTCCGGGCGCACGGTCATGGTCAGCGTCGCGTAACCAGGGCCGATGTCGAGAATGGTCACGCCCAGCGTCTGCGAAGCCTGATCGCGCCCGAACATCGCGCCACCAACGGCCATTGCCAGCGCCACCGGATCGGTGGCATCGATCGGAATGATGTCGCTCATCGTCCTGCCCTCGCAGCGTTGGCCTTGCGTTGATCGCGGCGCCACTCGGCAGCGGCGTAGCGGGTGCGCTCTTCATCGGTTTCCAGCTTCAAGGCCGGCACCGGCGCTGGTTTGCGGTCGGCATCGAGCGCCACCATCGTGAAGTAGCAGGTGTTGGTGTGGCGACGCACGCCGGTGTGCAGATGCTCGGCCTCGACCCGGATGCCGACTTCCATGGACGACTTGCCGGTGTAGTTGATCGCCGCCTTGAAGGTCACCAGATCGCCGACATGGATCGGCTCCTTGAAGAACATCTGGTCGACGGCCAGAGTCACCACGTAATGCTTGCTGTAGCGCGCCGCACAGGCGTAGGCGACGTTGTCGAGCAGCGACAGGATGCGGCCGCCATGGACATTGCCGCTGAAATTGGCCATGTCCGAGGTCATCAGGACGTTCATCACCAGTTGCTTTTCCGGACCTTCACTCACGTTGCGTCTCCAGGGGAATGGGCTGAGGCGCTCGAAGCGAGCACCTGCTGGCGCAGGCGGGGCGAGGCGCGATAACGCGGCTCGCCGTAATGCCCGGCCAGGTAGTCGAGCGCCGCAAGCACGGTGCCAGCACCGATGCGCGCCGCCCATTCCAGGGGTCCGATCGGATAACCGACGCCGCCACGCATCGCGATATCGACTGCCGCCGCATTGCAGACCTGCTGATGCACGGCATCGCTCGCTTCATTGGCCAGCATCGCCACCGTGCGCAGCACCGCCAGCCCGGGAGCATCGGCCAGCTGGGAAACTGCGAAACCGGCGGCCTGCAACAGACCGGTGATCGCCACCAGCGCAGCCGGCGAACTCTGTGCAGCAACGGCAATCGCCGCGCGCTTGGCGGTGGCCGCGTCGAGCATCAGATCGATGACCACGACCTCGCCGATGCCGAGCGCAGCGGCGCGCGCGGTGGCACTTCGGCCATCGCTGGCGAACAGCGCCACACCGTCGACGGTCGCGATGCGGCCATCGGCTGGTGCAGCCATGGTCAGCACAGGCAGGGCCGCAGACGCATAGAGCCGTTGCGCCAGTGCCGCGCCGATCGGTGCTCCCAGATTCAGTTCGATATGCGCCGGACGCGGCTGCGGTGCCAGGCTGGCGGGCGCAGCCTTGGTCGCGCCCTCGCGATAGTCATAGAAGCCGCGCCCGCTCTTGCGGCCGAGGTAACCGGCCTGTACCAGCTCCAGTTGCAGCAGCGACGGCTGGAAGCGCGGATCGCCGTAGTAGGCATCGAACACCGAGCGGGTCACGGCGTAGTTCACGTCGTGGCCGATCATGTCCATCAACTCGAACGGCCCCATGCGGAAGCCGCCGGACTCGCGCATCACCGCATCGATCGTGGCGACATCGGCCACGCCTTCCTGCAGCAGGCGCAGGGCTTCGGCGTAATACGGCCGGGCGACGCGATTGACGATGAAGCCGGGTGTGGAACGCGCATGCACCGGCGTCTTGCCCCAGCGCTCGGCGGTGGCGAACACGGTGGCGGCAAGCGCTGCATCGGTCGCCGCGCCAGAAATCACTTCGACCAGCGCCATCAGCGGCGCCGGATTGAAGAAGTGCATGCCGACCAATCGTTCCGGCCGCTTCAGCTTGGCGGCGATCGCGGTGATCGACAGCGACGAGGTATTGCTGGCGAGAATCGCGTCTGGCGCTAGAAAGGCTTCAAGCGTGGCGAACAAGCCGCGCTTGGCTTCGAGGTCTTCGACGATCGCTTCGACGACCAGCTTCGCTTCACGCAGGTCTTCGATCGCCGTTGCTGGCTTCAGCGCGGCGGACGCGGCATCGAATTGCTCGGCGCTGAGCTTCTTCTTCTCGACCAGCTTGGCAAGCTGGGCGCGAATGCCGGCGATCGCCGTCTCCGCCGCACCGGCGCGCATGTCATACAGCCAGACTTCGTGGCCGGCAACGGCGGCAAGCTGGGCGATGCCGGCACCCATCGCGCCAGCGCCGATCACGGCGACGGCGGCTGAAGTCGGCAGGGCCGCGGAGGAAGCTGTGGAAGCTGGATTCATGCGAAATTCGCTGAGCGTAGGAGTTCATGCAGCTGGCGGCGGCGAACGCCCATGTTGCCGCCGTCGAACAGCGGCAGCGCGAGCGCGTCCTGCAGCAGCCCGGCCAGTGGCAGCGCGTGGTCGTAGCTGTCGATGCCGACGACTCGCATCAGATCGGTG
>NZ_CAISIQ010000320.1 GCF_903885465.1 uncultured Nevskia sp. | reverse complement strand
GCCGCTGGCGGTGCAGATCGGCTACGGCGCATTCATCTCGGTTGCGCACATGGCCTGGTTCGGCCTCGTGGCGCTTTGCTTCTCGGCCGGGGGCGTGCGCGACCGGCTGCTGGCCGTGCGCCACTGGATCGACCGCGCCTTCGGCGGGCTGCTGGTCGGCTTCGGTGTCCTGCTGGCGGTGGCGCGCGGGGCGCGCTGACTGCGCGGGGCATCGCGCCGCCCTGCGGCGTCTCGACCCTGGGGGAAACGCTGCCTCGGAAATCCGAGACAGCGTTTCGGAAATCCATTCCCTATCGCGTGCTTCTCAACGCGCCAGGAGGACAAGGACAGCCACCGCCAGCAGGATCAGCATGGCACCGGAGATGCGTTCCAGCCACGGCAGCGCCCGCGCGAAGCGGCGCAGGACGGCCTGGTTGCCGATCATGACCGCGACCAGCAGATCCCACAGCAACACGACGCTGAACATCCAGACGCCATAGATCGTCTTCCAGCCCGCGCTGGCATGCGCGCCGGTCAGCATCGCGGCCAGGCTCGCGTAGAACAGCGCGTTCTTCGGATTCAGGATGCCGGACAGGAAGCCCATGCCGGTTGCGCGTCGCCACGCGATGAAAGGATGCGCGGGTGCCGTGGAACGCCCGCCATTCGAGACATCCAGGTCGCTGCGGCCCGCGTGGCGGATGAACAGCACGCCAAGATGGAGCAGGTAAGCGCAGCCGGCCAGTTGCAATACGACGAACGGGAGGCTGTCCGGGCGCAGTGCCGCCATGCCGGCGAAGGCGGCAACGATGAAAACGCCATTGGCGACGGCGATCCCCAGGCAGGCGCCGCTGGCGACCCGCCAGCCGGCGGACAGCGAGGTTCGGGCGATCAGGAAGAAGTCGGGGCCGGGAGAAAGCAGCGCCAGGAAATGCGCTGCGGCAATCATCAGGAACGGCTGCATTCAGGACGCACTCGTAGTTTTTCTACGCAGTGTGCCGGCCGCAGCGCCTTCCGTATTGAAGGAAATTGCAGCCGCGCCGCTTGCGGCGTCAGGCCCGGAAACGGCCGGGCGTCACACCGGCATGCGCCTTGAACACCCGCTGGAAATGGGCCTGATCGGCGAAGCCGAGATGCTGGGCCACGTCTGCAAGGCTGTCACCGCTGCGAATCCACTCCCTGGCGAGGTTGACGCGCTGGTTGAGTTGCCAGGCGTGCGGCGTCATGCCGGTGACGGCGCGGAATGCCCGGATCACCTGATAGCGGCTCATGCCTGCCAGCTCTGCCAACTTCTCCAGGGTGGTAGTGGCGGTGGGCGAAGCACACAGACAGTCCAGGGCGGGCCGAATCCGCTCCGCCAGGTTCGACGGCACGGTCGGCCCTTTGATGGAGAGCCCCTGTTCGGTGTCGTAGTCCCCGACGAACTCGATCAGCGCGGCTTCCTTCTCGATCGGGTCGCCTTCCTTGAACAGCAGCACGTTGAGTCGGCAGAAGTGCGCATAGACCGCCGGATCGGTCACGATGCGCACCGGCTCGTCGTCCATCGCGTCGGTTCGGGCGTACTCCCGCCGAACAGCCTGGAGCCACGCGGCGTCCAGGTGCAGCATCTGGTAGCTCCAGGCGGTGTCCGGAGCCGGGTTGCACGCATGGACACGTGATGCGGGCACGAAGACGAGCGTGCCAGGGGACAGGAGAACCGGGCCATCGGCGGCACCGGTGAAAACGCTGGTGCCGCCATCGACGGCACCAATGGAAAAGGTCGGGTGATGGTGGGGCTTGTAGCAGG
>NZ_CAISIQ010000319.1 GCF_903885465.1 uncultured Nevskia sp. | reverse complement strand
GCCATCCGACCAGCGCCGGCCGGACATCATGCGGCCGGTGAACTCATCGATGATGATCACCTGATTGCCGCGGACGATGTACTCGACGTCCTTCTTGTACAGCTGATGCGCGCGCAGCAGCGCATTCAGATGGTGAACGAGCACGATGCGGCTGGCGTCGTACAGGCTTTCGTCTTCACCGAGCAGGCCCGCTTCGCGCAGCAGGTCTTCCATGCGCTCGTGTCCGAGTTCGGACAGATGCACCTGCTTGCCCTTCTCGTCGACGTGGAAATCGCCTTCCAGATCTTCTTCGGTCTTCTGCCGAGTCAGCTTCGGGATCAGCACATTGAGCTTGCGCCACAGCTCGGGATCATCGTCGGTCGGGCCGGAGATGATCAGCGGCGTGCGAGCTTCGTCGATCAGAATCGAGTCGACTTCGTCGATCACCGCGTAGTTCAGGCCACGCTGCACTTTCTCGTCGAGCGAGAAAGCCATGTTGTCGCGCAGGTAGTCGAAGCCGAATTCGTTGTTCTGGCCGTAGGTGATGTCGGCCTGGTAGGCAGCGCGCTTCTCTTCGTTGTCCTGACCGGAAACGACGACGCCTACGCTCATGCCGAGGAAGCGGAAGATGCGGCCCATCCACTCGGAATCGCGCCGGGCGAGATAGTCATTGACAGTGACCACATGCACGCCCTTGCCGCTCAGTGCATTGAGATAGGTCGGCAGGGTGGCAACCAGCGTCTTGCCTTCACCGGTGCGCATTTCGGCGATCTTGCCTTCGTGCAGCGCGGCACCGCCGATCAGCTGCACATCGAAGTGCCGCATGTTCATCACACGGCGGCCGGCTTCGCGGACCACGGCAAAGGCATCGGCGCGCAGCTGATCGAGCGTTTCGCCTTTCGCCAGCCGTTCGCGCAGCACGACCGTCTGCTGGCTCAGTTCCTCATCGGACATCGCCTGGTACTTCGGCTCCAGCGCATTGACGGCGCTGACGACGCTGGACAGACGGCTAACGTTGCGTTGATTGCGGCTGCCGAAGATGCGCGCCAGAAAATTGTTGAACATGGATTCCGTAGTCTGGAAACGGCACGAGCCTGGACCCGTCCGGGGCGGACAGGGCAGCAATTATGCCTCAGGGGCTGGCTGCGATCGTCCGGGATGCAACGGTCAGGGCGATGACAGTCCGCCCTGCGAAGCATTGGCGCGACGGGGCGGCTTTCAATAGCAGCGCCCCATTTCCTTCGAGGGTCGACCGATCAGTGCGTCGCGTCGAGGTACTGGCCCGGGTTGACGACGTTGCCGTTCATGACCAGTTCGAAGTGCACATGCGGGCCGGTCGAGCGACCGGTCGAACCGATCAGCGCGATCGGCTGACCCTTGAGCACGCGATCGCCGATCTTCACCAGCAGCTTCGAGTTGTGGCCGTAGCGGGTGCGATAACCGTTACCGTGATTGATCTCGATCAGCTCGCCGTAGCCATTCGCGGTCGCCGCTTCGGTGACGATACCGCTGGCCACGGCATGAACCTGCGAGCCTTCGGCGGCTGCGAAATCGATGCCCGGATGCGTGGTCCGCAAGCCGGTGAACGGATCGGTGCGGCTGCCGTAACCGGAAGTGATGTAGCCGGAATCGATCGGCCAGCCGGAGGGCTTGACCTCGCGCTCGAGGCGGCTGGCGAGCAGCAGATCTTCCAGCACGCGCATCTGCCGTTCGCGATCGCCGAGGGTTTTCTGCAGGCGATCGAGCGAGCCGATTACGTCTTCGAGCACCGCCGGCGTGCCGAAGGCCTCGGTTTCCGGGCCGCCGACGGCGGGCGGGCGATCAAAACTGAATTCGGAAGGATCGATGTTGGCGATCTGGGTCATGCGCGTGCCGGCGGCATCGAGCCGGATCACATGCGCCTGCAACTGGGCGATGCGGCGCGCCAGCGCCCTGGCATCTTCCTCGGCCTTGCCCTTGACCTGAGCCAGTTCGTCACGCTGCTGGGAAAACTCGGTACTCCAGACACCGGCGATGCGCTTCGGCAGCAGGCCGCGATCGGACTGCAGATTCATGCCGGCGACGAAGGTCAGGCCCAGCACTCCGATCACCACGGCCGCCAGTGGCAGCCAACCCCAAACACGACGCGCTTCCAGGCGCAGTCGCCAGGTTCGGCCCTGGCTGTGGCTTACGACGATAATATCCATGCAACGCTTCACCCACGATTACGGCGGCAAACCATCCCATGCACGCTGACGATGACCGCCTAGGCGCACACCTGGTCCATCCTGACTCTCCGGTACAGGGCTTGCTGAGACAGGCGAGCCGTCTCGAAGGCATCCAGAAGATGCTTCGTGACTGGGCGCGCGAGCCGCTGGCGAGTTCCCTGCGTATTGCCAATGAACGGGAGGGCGTGGTGGTCGTTTATGTCGACTCGGCCGCTGCTCACACCCAACTCCGTTACCGCCAGCAAGAAATGCTTCAACTCCTGCGTCACGGCCTTGGCAACCCTTCCTTGAATCTTGAAATCAAGATGCGACCTGCATCACAGGGATGAAGGTTGAGCCGAGTCTAAGCGCGGCATGACGAACGGTGCAAGCGGGCTTCAGGCGAGGACGGGACTCGAACTACCGTAAAAACCGCTCGCCTTGTCGCCAACGTCGTCGAAAATCACTTCTTCCCACGCTGCCGGCTGGGCGAGCAAGGCACGCGCCAGCTTGTTGTTCAAGGCATGTCCGGACTTGAACGCGGTGTAGCTGGCCAGCAGCGGACGGCCAAGAAGATAGAGGTCGCCGACGGCGTCGAGAATCTTGTGCCGGACGAATTCGTCGTCGTAGCGCAGGCCGTCCTGATTCAGCACTCGGAACTCGTCGACCGCCACCGCGTTTTCGAGGCTGGCGCCCAGCGCCAGACGGCGCGAGCGCAGGAACTCGAATTCGCGCATGAAACCGAAGGTACGCGCCCGGCTGACTTCGCGGATGTAGGCACCGGTCGAGAACTCCACCGACGCGCTCTGCGCCGTCGAATTGATCAACGGATGATCGAACTCGATGTTGAAAGTCAGGCGAAAACCGTTGTAGGGCTCCAGCCGCGCCCACTTGTCGCCGTCGCTGACCTGCACCGGCGATTTCAGACGGATGAAGCGCTTCGGCGCGTCCTGCTCGACGATGCCGGCCGACTGCATCAGGAACACGAACGGGCTGGCACTGCCATCCATGATCGGTACTTCGGCGGCTGACAGTTCGACCAGGCAGTTGTCGATACCCAAGCCCGCGAGCGAGGACATCAGATGCTCGACAGTGGCGACCTTGACGCCATCCTCGATCAGATTCGACGACAGCGTGGTCTCGCCGATGCCCTGCGCCGTGGCGCGGACTTCACGCGGCGGATCGAGATCGGTACGACGAAACAGGATGCCGCTGTCCGGCGCTGCCGGCAGCAGCGCCATGTAGACCTTCTGACCGCTGTGCAAGCCGATGCCGCTGACGCGGACGGCTGAGCGAAGGGTACGTTGGCGGATCATCGACGGAGTCCGGATGGGGCGCCCGCGTGAGTCGCGGGTCGGAAAAGGATTGCTGCTCTGACCGGAATTTTACCACCGAGTTCCGGCCACCATCGCAGTGCAACATTTGCGCGTCCGTCGGGCCGCTGGAGCGGCGGCAAACGACGGCGACGAAGGCAGTACGGCGCGCGACTGGGCGAAGGTCGCGCGCCGCCTTTAATCGACGATGACGCAGGCTGACCGGGCGAAGGGCCAGCCTCACGTTGATCTACAGATCAGTCGGCTTGCGCGCGCAGGAAAGCCGGAATGTCGAGCATTTCCTCGTTGTAATCGAGCGCGGCAAACGCCGGATTGACGCTCGGACGCGCATTGCGCACCGGCGCGGCATGCGTCGATTCGTGCAGACGCGGCGCCCAGCTCGGCTCGGACTGCTGACGCAGCGGCGTCACCACACCACCGCGGCCACCGAGACCTTCGGTACCGAGCGGCGCGCCACTGACGCGCAGACGGGTCGCCAGCTGTTCCTGCGGCACCGCCTTGAGCGCAACACGCGAACCTTCGAGGCCGGTGGCGACGACGGTGACGCGCAGTTCGCCGCCCAGGGTCGGATCGAACGAGGTGCCGCACTTGATGTCGGCTTCGTTGGACGCGATCTCGCCGATGCGGTCGTTGATCAGCTCCAGTTCGTCGAGGGTCAGCGACTCGTCGCTGGTGATGTTGACCAGAATGCCGCGGGCGCCGGTCAGTTCCAGATCGTCAAGCAGCGGGCTGGACAATGCGGCTTCGACGGCCTTGCGGGCACGGTCTTCGCCGCTGGCAGAGCCGAGGCCCATCATCGCCATGCCGCGGTTGGTCATCACCGTTTTCACGTCGGCGAAATCGACATTCATCATGCCCGGGCGGGTGATCAGGTCGGAAATGCCCTGCACCGCGTTCTGCAGCACGTCGTTGGCGGCCTTGAAACCGGACAGCAAGGTGACCGCGCCGCCGAGCACGAGACGCAGCTTCTCGTTCGGAATCATGATCAGCGAGTCGACATGCTGCTGCAGCTGCAGGATGCCTTCCTGCGCGATCGCCATGCGCTACTTGCCTTCCTGCGGGAACGG